>DATKXK010000007.1 GCA_035529075.1 Acidobacteriota bacterium
TTTGCCGGAGGGAGTGGAGATGGTGATGCCGGGTGACAACGTGTCGCTGGACGTGCAGTTAATCACGCCGATCGCGATGGAGAAGGAGCTTCGCTTCGCCATCCGCGAGGGCGGCCGGACGATCGGTGCCGGCGTCATCGCTGAAATTTTGGAGTAAGCGCAAGAGCGAGTGAAAAGGCGGCCTTGAGATGCCCAGAGACAAGATCACGCTGGCCTGTGGTGAGTGCAAGCGGCGCAACTACGATTCGACCAAGAACAAGCGGACCCACCCCGGGCGGGTGGAGTTCCGGAAGTACTGCCCGTTCTGTAACAAGCACACGCCGCACAAGGAGACCAGGTAGAGAATAAACGTGAAGGCCAGTAGCTCCAATCGGTAGAGCGCCGGTCTCCAAAACCGGATGCTGGGGGTTCGAGTCCCTCCTGGCCTGCAAAAGCTCCAGTTTTCAGGCAGGTTGTTTTGCATAAGATCCAAAAGTACCTGAAGGAAATCATGGCCGAGTTGCGGAAAATGACTTGGCCGAACAGGGATGAACTTGTCGGTTCCACAATCGTTACGATGGTCGTGTCAATGATCATTGCGATTTTTGTCGGCATCGTGGACCGAATCCTCACGCTGGGGATTACTTCCATTTTCCGGGGGTGAGAAGTTAGCGATGGCGTTACGCTGGTATGCGGCACATACGTACTCGGGACACGAGCAGAAGGCGAAGATGTATCTTGAATCGGCTATCGCCAATGCCGGTCTGGAGGAGAAGTTCGGACAGGTTCTGGTGCCGACGGAACAGGTGACCGAAATGCGGCAGGGTCGCCGTTCCACCACCACCAAGAAATTCCTGCCCAGCTATATCCTGATCGAGATGGAACTGGACAAGGTGACTCAGAATCTGGTGACCTCGACCCCCGGCATCACGAACTTTGTGGGTTCGGGGGGGAATCCGACGCCGCTGAAGGAGGAGGAGGTTCAGCGCATTGTCGGGCAGATCGATCGCAGCCGGACGGAGGAGGTTTCCGAAGTTCCGTTCCAGGCGGGCGATCCGGTAAAAGTCAACGACGGCCCGTTCCAGGACTTCTCCGGGACCGTCAGCGAAGTGAACATGGAACGGCGCAAAGTCAAGGTAATGGTTTCGATTTTCGGCCGCCCCACGCCGGTGGAACTCGATTTCCTTCAAGTGGAAGTCGAAAAATCCAAGGCTTAGGGCCTCACGGGGATCGCATCGGGAGAGTAAACAGAAGTGGCCAAGAAGGTAGCAGCCGTCATAAAGCTTCAAATCCGCGCCGGTCAGGCCAATCCGGCCCCGCCGGTAGGCCCGGCGCTCGGCCAGCGCGGTGTCAATATCATGGAATTCTGTAAGGCCTTTAACGCCAAGACACAGACCGGCAACGGGATACTCACACCCGTGATTATCACGGTGTACCATGATAAATCGTTCACTTTCGTGACGAAGACACCGCCGGCCTCGACCCTGCTGAAGATGGCGGCAAAGGTGCAGAAAGGCTCGGGTGTCCCCAACAAGGACAAGGTTGGCGCCGTGACGCGGGACCAGGTGCGCGAGATCGCGCAGACCAAGATGCAGGACCTTAACGCGGCGTCGCTGGATCACGCGATGAGCATGGTCGAGGGTACGGCGCGTTCCATGGGGATCGAAATCGTTTAAGAGATGCACAAAGTGATTCGTTAGAACCTCGGCGGCCCGCGGGCCGCTGGCAGGGAGAACCAGAACGTATGAAACGCTCGAAGCAGTACAAGGCCTACCGTGACAAGTTGGATCGGGCGCGCCGTCATCCCGTCGCGGAGGCGGTCAAGATCCTGAAAGAAAGTCACTACGCCAAGTTCAATGAGTCAGTAGAAATCGCGGTCCGGCTGGGAGTCAATCCCAAGCACGCCGACCAGATGGTCCGCGGCACGGTGGCTCTTCCCCACGGTGCCGGTAAGGCGGTCCGGGTGGCGGTTTTCGCGCAGTCAGAGAAGGCGACGGAAGCGACCGAGGCGGGCGCCGATTTCGTCGGTGCCGACGACCTGGCCGAGAAGATTAAGGGCGGCTGGACGGATTTCGACGTTGCCGTGGCCACGCCGGACATGATGCGTCACGTCGGCAAGCTGGGCAAGATCCTCGGTCCTCGCGGTTTGATGCCGAACCCCAAAACCGGCACGGTTACCATGGACCTGGCCAAGACCATCAAGGAGCTTAAGGCCGGGCGAATTGAGTTCCGGGTCGATCGCCAGGCGAACGTTGCCAGCGCCATCGGCAGGCTGTCGTTTACGGAAGATCAGATAGTCGAAAACGTGCACGCTTTTGTCGACGCCATTGTGCGGGCCAAGCCGGCGGCGGCCAAGGGTACCTACCTGCTCGGAGTTTCGATCTGCTCGTCGATGAGCCCGGGCTTAAAACTGGACCACCAGGAACTGGTGGCCGCGACCAAGCGGTAAGTGGAAAGGGAATAAGCATGCCGAAGCCGGAAAAAGTTGAAGCGGTCGCGGATATTCGAAAGCTCTTCGAGGAATGTGGCTCGTATTTCATTACCGACTACCAGGGACTCAACGTAGCGGACATTACGGTACTGCGGAAGAACCTGCGTGAGAATAACGTGCGCTTTCTGGTGGCCAAGAACACGTTGCTGCGTCTGGCCGCGAAGGATGCCGGTCAGTCCGGTCTTGACGACTACTTCGCGGGGCCGACAGCCGTGGCCTTCGCCGCCGATGACCCCTCGGTGGCGGCCAAAATCCTGTATGATTCTTACAAGACCAGGGAGCTACCCCGGGTTAAGGCGTTCGTGGTGGAGGACCAGTTGCACGGTGCGGACGAGATCACGCGTCTGGCTTCCCTTCCCCCGAGAGAGGTCCTCCTGTCACAGCTCGTGGCTGCGGTCGAATCTCCTTTCACCAGCCTGGTGG
This sequence comes from Acidobacteriota bacterium, assembly GCA_035529075.1. Classification (NCBI taxonomy): domain Bacteria; kingdom Pseudomonadati; phylum Acidobacteriota; species Acidobacteriota bacterium. Next base: position 2,894 of record DATKXK010000007.1, read on the forward strand.
CGGCCCTCGATGCCGTCTTCCACGAGTTGATGGGGACGATTGACGCCCTGGCTCAAAAGAGAACGGATGAAGGATGATAGAATGCTGAGACGTTACGGGTCTGCGCCTCGCCCACGCTTCTAGGTGGCTTCGTCTCGCCATCTGGGATCGAGGTAACCCCGAAAGACAGGTGTTAACAACGAAATGCTGATGAAGACGAGGTAATAATCGTGGCAAAGGCAGCGATTGACGAAATTGTTGAGAAGATTTCCAATCTGAACGCGATGGAACTGGCCGATCTTTCCAAGGAGATTCAAGAGAAGTTCGGTGTGACGGCCGCCGCGCCGGTGGTCATGGGTGGCGCGGTGGCAGCCGCGGGCGCCGCCGCTGAAGCGGTCGAGGAACAGACCGAGTTCGACGTGGTCCTTAACGGCGCTGGTGACAAGAAGATACAGGTCATCAAAGTGGTGCGTCAGCTCACGTCGCTGGGTCTCAAGGAGGCAAAGGACCTGGTTGACGGTGCTCCGGCAAAGGTGAAGGAAGGTGTCTCCAAGGATGAGGCCGAAGCGGCCAAAGCCAAGCTCGAAGAGGTTGGCGCGCTGGTCGAGGTCAAGTAGATTCTGAAGCCTATGTGGCCGGGAACTATCCCGTTCCCGGTCGGTTACATACCGTTGAGGAAGGACGACAAAGATTTTTCCCATTGTCTGTTTATATCGTTGGTGAATTGACTGCGGCTAATAACTCCCGATGGCGCTTGCGCGGGGAGTAAATGAAATAGATGACAGGATCACCACTGGTTTGTCACAATTTATTGCATTCTGGATCGCGGGCGCCGGTCGCGACAGCGTATTGTTGCGCCCGGCAGGTTCCGTCTTGGTGTTAGGAGGATAGTGTTTTGGTGGAGGCACGTACTATCGCGAGGAAATCATACGGGTCACTTCAGGATGCCTGCGAAATGCCGAATTTTCTGGAGGTACAGCTCAAGTCTTACCATGATTTTCTCCAGTTGAACATACCGCCGGAAAAGCGGAAGATCTCGGGACTCCATCAGATCTTCACTGATATCTTCCCCGTAACTGACATTCACGAGAATTTCTCCCTGGAGTATGTCAGTTATCATCTCGGCCCCACCCGGTACAGCATCGACGAGTGCCGGGAACGCAACATGACCTTTGCCTCGCCCTTGAAGGTGACCATGCGGCTGATCAGCCGCAAGGGGGAGGAAGGCCACAAGGAAGTCAAGGATATCATCGAGCAGGACGTGTACCTCGGGGAGCTGCCGCTGGTGACGGAGTGGGGTACGTTCGTCATTCACGGCGCCGAGCGCGTGATCGTCAGCCAGCTGCACCGCAGCCCCGGCGTCTTTTTTGACGAAACGATTCACCCCAACGGCAAGAAACTCTTCTCCGCGCGCGTGATACCCTACCGGGGCAGTTGGGTGGAGTTCGCTCTGGATCTTCACGACGTCATGTGGGTGTACATCGACTCGAAGCGCAAAGTGCCGATCACGACACTGCTGCGCGCCATCGGCTATTCGACTGACGAGGATCTGGCCGACCTGTTGTACAAAGTCGGGAAGTTCTCGCTGGCCGGCAAGAAGCCGGCCGACCATGAAGGGTCGTTCGTCGGTGAGACGGTGGTCGACAAGGAAACCGGCGAGTTGCTCTACGGCGTCGGCGAACCCATGACCGAAACGGTGATTGACCGGCTCAAGGAGAACGGCAACCGCTCCGTGCGCGTAATCCTCCCGGAGGCAGGGCGGGAAACCTGGGTAATCCTGAACAGCCTGAAGAAGGATCCCACCAAGTCGCGCGAGGAAGCCCTGGTAAGAATTTACTCCCTGCTCCGCCCCGGCGAACCGCCCACGCTTGAGATGGCCGAGACGCTTCTCGAAAAGCTGTTTTTCAACAGCAAGCGTTACGATCTCGGAGAGGTGGGGCGCTACATGATCAACCAGCGCCTGGGGTTGACCATTCCGCTTGAGAAGACGGTCTTTGACAACACCGACTTTGTTGAGATTACCAAGTACCTGGTGGGCCTTCGCAACGAGAAGGGTTTCACCGATGACATTGACCACCTCGGGAATCGCCGGGCGCGCACGGTCGGAGAGCTGCTCACCAATCTTTTCTCGGTCGGACTCTCCCGCGTCGCCCGAACCATTCGCGAGCGGTTGTCCCTGAAGGACCAGGAGAACGTCACTCCCCAGCTTCTGGTGAACGCCCGTACGGTCTCGTCCGTTGTGGAGAGCTTCTTCGGGTCTTCACAGCTGTCACAGTTTATGGATCAGACCAATCCGCTGTCGGAGCTGACCCACAAGCGGCGTCTTTCAGCCCTGGGTCCGGGCGGCCTGACGCGGGAGCGGGCCGGTTTCGAGGTGCGCGACGTGCATCACACGCACTACGGCCGGATGTGCCCGATCGAGACCCCCGAGGGACCCAATATCGGGCTGATTACTTCCATGGCCACCTTTGCCCGCATCAACAAGTACGGCTTCTTGGAAACGCCGTATCGGAAGGTCATCAAGGGACGGGCCTCCGACGAGATCCAATACCTGTCGGCCGATGAAGAGGACCGGTATCACATCGCTCAGGCCAATGAGCCGCTTGACAAAGACGGTCGCTTCGTTCATGAGAGAATCCTGTGCCGCCGGCGTTCCGACTACCCGCTGGTGTTGCCCGAGGAAGTTGATTTCATGGACGTTTCCCCGAGGCAGATTGTATCGGTGGCCGCTTCTTTGATCCCCTTCCTGGAGCATGACGACGCCAACCGAGCGCTGATGGGTTCGAACATGCAGCGCCAGGCCGTGCCCCTGCTGAAGACCGAGGCGCCGATCATCGGCACCGGCATGGAGCGCAAGACGGTGGTGGACGCCGGGGCGGTGGTGCTGGCCAGGGGTCCGGGAGTCGTGAAGTACGTGGATGCCACCAAGGTGATCATAACGCCTCAAGTAAAGCCGCGGCCGAACCAGCTGGGGTACTTCGAGGATGAAGTGTACCACCTGACGAAATATCGCCGGTCGAACCAGGACACCTGTATCAGTTACCATCCCGTGGTCAGAGAGGGCGCTGCCATCAAGGCCGGTGATACGCTGGCGGACGGTCCGGCGGTCGAGGCCGGTGAACTGGCCCTGGGTAGCAACACGCTGGTTGCGTTCATGCCCTGGCGCGGGTACAACTACGAGGATGCCATTATCCTCTCGGAGCGCCTCGTCCACGAGGACATTTTCACCTCGATACACGTCGAAGAGTACGAATTGCAGGTTCGCGACACCAAGCGCGGCTCGGAGGAAATCACCCGCGAGATCCCGAACGTTTCCGAGGAAGCATTGCTGAATCTGGACGAGCACGGGATTGTGCGCGTCGGCGCCGAGATCGAGGCCGGCGACGTTCTGGTCGGCAAGGTCACCCCCAAGGGGGAAACCGAGCTGTCCCCCGAAGAACGGCTCCTGAGGGCCATCTTCGGCGAGAAAGCCGGTGACGTACGCGATGCGTCCCTGAAGGCGCCGCCCGGCCTGAAGGGTGTGGTTATCAAAACCCGGGTGTTCTCGCGCAAAGAGCGCACGGAAGAGGCCAAGAAACAGGAAAAGACGGAAGTTGCGGCCATCAGAAGGGAATACAGCAAGAAGATATCAGAGATCACCAGGCTGCGCGCCGAGCGCGTCGGGCAGCTGCTCGAAGGGCAGACGTCGCAACTGGTCCGGTCGGCAATCGACAACTCCGTGCTCATAAGAAGCGGCCACAAGTACAAGGCCGAGTTCTTCGTCGATTTCAACTTCGACGAGGCTGTGCCCGCAGAGGGATACTGCTCCGACAGCGCGACCAGCAAGAACGTCCAGAGCATTCTCGACGAGGCGGCGGATCTGATCGCCCGGAAGAAGGCTGAGATGGACATAGAGATCGACAAGGTGCAGCGCGGAGCCGAACTGCCGCCCGGGGTTAAGCAGCTCGTCAAGGTGACTATCGCCATTCGACGCAAGATTGCCGTCGGCGACAAGATGGCGGGCCGGCACGGCAACAAGGGTGTTGTTTCCAAGATCGTGCCCATAGAGGATGTGCCGCGCATGGCCGACGGCACGCCCGTCGACGTCATCCTCAATCCTCTGGGCGTACCCTCGCGAATGAACATTGGGCAGATCCTCGAAACCCACCTCGGCTGGGCGGCCAACGCGCTCGGTGAGCGCATTGCCACCCCGGTTTTTGACGGCGCCACCATTGACGAGATCAAGAAGAAACTGCAGCAGGCCAATCTGCCCGAAGACGGCAAGATTGTGCTGCATGACGGGCGCACCGGGGATCCCTTCGACAGCCCGATTACGGTCGGCTACATCTACATGATGAAGCTGTCGCACCTGGTCGATGACAAGATTCACGCGCGGTCAATCGGCCCGTACTCCCTGGTCACCCAGCAGCCGCTCGGCGGCAAGGCCCAGTTCGGCGGCCAGCGGTTTGGAGAGATGGAGGTCTGGGCGCTGGAGGCGTACGGGGCGGCATACACGCTGCAGGAAATGCTGACCGTCAAATCGGACGATGTGATCGGTCGCAGCCGCGTATACGAGGCTATCGTCAAGGGGGAGAATCCTCCCGAACCCGGTTATCCGGAGGCATTCAACGTGCTGATCAAGGAGCTTCAGGCTCTTGGTCTGGACGTCAAGTTGATTGAGAAATGAGGTGCCGGTAATGGCTTTGACCAGCCGGTTCAGGAGCTTAGCAGATAAAGGAGTGAGCCGTGGCCGATTTCGTGGGTAGAAACCCGGTTCCGCAAAAAAAGCCCTCAGACTTCGCGGCGATTCAGATTCAGATCGCGTCGCCCGATGTTATCCTGTCCTGGTCGTACGGCGAAGTAAGGAAGCCGGAAACGATCAACTACCGCTCCTTCAAGCCGGAGCGTGACGGTCTTTTCTGTGAGCGGATTTTTGGCCCCGTCAAGGACTGGGAGTGCAACTGCGGCAAGTATAAACGCATCCGCTTCCGCGGGATCGTATGTGACCGCTGCGGCGTGGAGGTGACCCAGTCCAAGGTGCGCCGTGAGCGGATGGGGCATATCGAGCTGGCGGTGCCGGTCTCTCATATCTGGTATTTCAAGTCGCTTCCCTCGCGCATCGGGCACATGCTTGACCTGTCGATCCGCGAACTGGAAAAGATCCTCTATTACGAAGCCCACATCATGATCGACCCGGGTAACTCGTCTTACGAAAAGGGCGACGTTATTTCCGAACAGGACTATCAGGAGCTGGAGGAAGCCGGCAAGCAGTTCGATGCCCGCATGGGTGCTGACGCGGTTCGTGAGATGCTCAGGCAGATCGATATCGACGAAATAGTGGCGACGCTGCGCGCCCAGGTCAAGGTGGAAACCTCGGTCCAGCGCAAGAAGGACACGCTCAAAAGGCTGCGTATTTTCGAGTCCTTCCGTCAGTCGCCGAACCGTCCCGAATGGATGATCATGACCGTGGTCCCGGTTATCCCCCCGGATCTCCGGCCGCTGGTTCCGCTCGAGGGCGGACGGTTCGCGACTTCCGATCTGAACGACCTGTACCGTCGCGTCATCAATCGCAACAACCGGCTCAAGAAGCTGATCGACATCCAGGCCCCCGATGTCATCCTCCGCAACGAGAAGCGGATGCTTCAGGAGGCCGTCGACGCCCTTTTGGACAACGGCCGCCGGACCCATTCCGTGCGCGGCGACTCCAAACGGCCGCTCAAGTCCCTCTCTGACCTGCTCAAGGGCAAGCAGGGACGGTTTCGCCAGAACCTGCTCGGCAAGCGCGTCGACTATTCCGGCCGTTCCGTGATCGTGGTCGGCCCGGAACTCAAGCTGCACCAGTGCGGGCTGCCCAAGAACATGGCTCTCGAGCTGTTCAAGCCGTTCATCATTATGAAGCTCGAAGAGAAGGGCTACGTGCAGACGGTCAAATCGGCCAAGAAACTGGTGGAAAAAGAGAAGCCCGAGGTCTGGGATATCCTTGAAGAGATTATCGAAGACCATCCCGTTCTACTGAACCGGGCCCCTACGCTGCACCGCCTGGGCATCCAGGCGTTCTATCCCGTGCTGGTCGAGGGCAAGGCCATCCGCCTGCACCCGCTCGTCTGCGCCGCCTTTAACGCCGACTTCGACGGTGACCAGATGGCGGTGCACGTTCCTCTGTCGTTCGAGGCCCAGCTGGAGGCGCGGGTGCTGATGTTGTCGACCAACAACATCCTGTTACCGTCGTCCGGCCGCCCCATCGCGGTGCCCTCGCAGGACATGGTGTTGGGATGTTACTATCTCACCAAGGTCCGCAAGGGTTCCCGTGGCGAAGGCATGTCGTTCTACAACAGCGACGAGGCCCTGGCGGCTTATGATGCCGGGCACGTGAGCATGCACACCCTGGTCAACGTTCGGATGGACGGCCGCCTGTTCCAGACCACGGCGGGACGTATCCTCTTCAACCACATGGTGCCCAGGGAGGAACCGTATTTTAACGACTTGGCCGACAAGGCTAAGCTGGAAGAACTCGTGGCCAGGTCTTACTGGTTGTATGGCCAGGAGACCACGATTGAGTTCCTTGACCGCCTGAAGTTCGCCGGTTTCGAGCACGCCACCAAGGCGGGTGTGACCGTGTCTATCGATGACCTGGTCATCCCGGAAGAAAAGGACAAAATGATCCAGGCGGCCCGCAAGGAAGTGGCCAAGATTCAGAAGCGCTATGAGCGGGGCGTTATCACCAACGGTGAGAGATACAACCAGGTGATCGACACGTGGACCCGCACCACGACCGAGGTGGCCGAGGTTATGTTCAACAATCTGGCCGCCCAGAACCAGGGTTTCAACCCGGTCTACATGATGGCGGATTCCGGGGCCCGCGGCTCCAAGGAGCAGATCCGGCAGTTAGCCGGGATGCGCGGGCTGATGGCCAAACCGCAGAAGAAGATTACGGGCGGTGTCGGTGAGATCATCGAGACGCCCGTGACCTCCAACTTCCGAGAGGGTCTTTCGGTGCAGGAGTATTTCATCTCTACTCACGGTGCCCGTAAAGGTCTGGCCGACACGGCCCTCAAGACGGCCGACGCCGGCTACCTTACGCGTCGGCTGGTGGACGTCGCCCAGGACGTTATTATCCGCCGGGAGGATTGCGGGACTATTCTCGGCCTCGATGTTTCGGCGCTCAAGGAAGGCGAGGAAGTCATTGAATCCCTGCGCGACCGAATCCTCGGCCGGGTGGCCCTCGAAGACGTCTATGACCCCATCACCGATGAGCCCATCGTCAGGGCGGGTGAGGAAATCAAGGAAGCTGAGGCGGCCACCACTGAGGAAGCCGGTATCGAGACCGTCCGCATTCGATCTGTCCTGACCTGTGAGTCCAATTACGGCGTGTGCGCCAAGTGCTACGGGCGCAACCTGTCCACGATGGGCATGGTCGATATCGGCGAAGCCGTCGGAGTTATTGGCGCCCAGTCTATCGGCGAACCCGGCACCCAGCTGACTCTGCGTACCTTCCATATCGGCGGCATTGCGGCCCGCATCGCCGAGCAATCCCAGGTCGTCTCAAAACATGATGGCCGGATCCACCTGGAGGAGGTCCAGTCGGTGGATCGATCGGACGACACGGTGATGGTGACGAGCCGTGATCTGGTTGGCGAGGCCCATATTATCGATCCCAAGGGCCGCGTTCGCACGCGTCTGAAACTGCCTTACGGCGCCCACCTAGTGGTCAAGGAAGGCCAGGAGGTCAAAAAGGGCGACACCGTCTTTGAATGGGACCCCTACACCGGCCTGATCATGTCCGAGTACCCCGGAAAAGTGCAGTTCAAGGATATCATCAAGGATGTGACGGTCAGGGAGGAGATCGACGACCAGACCGGGCTGATCCAGCTGAAAATCATCGAGCACCGGGACAAAACGCTGTTTCCGACCATTGCAGTCAAGGGGGCCGGGGGGAAGGTCGTGGCCAGCTACCGGATTCCGACCGATGCCCAGCTCCATGTGCAGAAAGGTCAGGAAGTCGTACCCGGCGACGTGCTGGTCAAGATGCCGCGAACCATCTCCCGGTCGCGCGATATCACCGGTGGTCTGCCGCGCGTGGCCGAGCTGTTCGAGGCTCGCCGACCGCATGACCCGGCCGTGATCTCCGAGGTGGACGGCAGCGTCGAGTTCGGCAAGGTGGTCCGCGGCCAGCAGCAGGTTATTGTCCAGGGTGAGCAGGATGAGGTCAAGGAGTACCTCATCCCGCACGGCAAGCACCTCATGGTCCACGATGGCGACTTCGTCCGTGCGGGTGACCGCCTGTGCGAGGGAGCCGTCGATCCTCACGATATCCTTCGCATTCTCGGCGTCTACGCCGTGCAGTCCTACCTGGTGAACGAAATCCAGGAAGTCTACCGGTTGCAGGGAGTGAAGATTAACGATAAACATATCGAGATTATCGTCCGACAAATGCTACAGAAGGTGCAGGTGGACTACCCCGGCGACACCAACTTCCTCGAGGGAGAAAAGGTCGACAAGGCCAAGTTCCTCGATGAAAACAACCGGATTATCGCCGAGGGCGGCGAGCCGGCCACCGCCGAAACGCTGCTGCTTGGCATCACCAGGGCATCACTCTCCACGGAGAGCTTCATTTCGGCCGCCTCGTTCCAGGAGACCACGCGGGTGCTGACCGAGGCCGCCATCTCCGGGAAGACGGACTACCTGCTCGGGCTGAAGGAGAACGTGATCATCGGCCACCTGATCCCGGCCGGCACCGGCATCGAGAAGTACCGCGGTGTTAAGGTACTCTACGATGATGAGGAAGAGATACCGGGAGTGAGTGACGAGAAGGTCGAGACGACGGTGGCGGACATTTTCAAAGAAAACGCTTGACTTTATTATGCGGTTAAGTAAGTTGCGGGTCTATTTTTGGAGCTATATTCTGGTTCGCTGACAGGGAGATGCATTGCCGACCATAAACCAGTTGATACGCAAGGGACGTAAGAGGATCGTCGAGAAGACCAAGGCTCCGGCCATGGGCAGTTGCCCCCAGAAGCGGGGGGTCTGTACGCGGGTGTATACCTCGACGCCGAAAAAGCCGAATTCGGCTCTGCGCAAGGTGGCCCGGGTGCGGCTGACCAACCAGATCGAGGTCACCGCCTACATTCCCGGTGAGGGTCACAACCTGCAGGAGCACTCAATCGTCCTGATCCGGGGTGGTCGCGTCAAGGACCTGCCGGGGGTGCGGTATCACGTCATCCGCGGGACCAAGGATACCGACGGTGTATCCGAGCGGATGCGCGGACGCTCCAAGTACGGCGCTAAGAGGCCGAAACAGTAAAGGTGACAGGAAACGTATGTCTCGTCGAGCACGAGTAATCGGGCACACTCAGGGGTCGGACCATAAGTACGGCGACAGGCTGGTCACGCAGTTCGTCAATTCCCTGATGAAGCGCGGCAAGCGCTCCGTCTCGGAGAGGATTTTCTACTCCGCCCTGGACCTGCTGGAGAAGAAGTCCGGCCAGGCATCGCTCGAGGTCTTTCACAAGGCCATGAGCAACGTACGGCCCGTGCTCGAGGTCCGCTCCCGCCGGGTTGGCGGGGCCACCTATCAGGTGCCGGTCGAGGTTCGGGCCGACCGGCGGACGGCGCTGGCTATACGCTGGGTCATTGCGTACGCCAAGATACGGAACGAGAAGTCAATGGCTGACAAGCTGGCGGCGGAGTTGCTCGCCGCTTCAAATAACGAAGGCGCATCGATCAAGAAGAAGGAGGATACTCACAAGATGGCTGAGGCCAACAAGGCCTTCGCGCACTTTAGACTGTAGTTGACGGCTTACGAGTGTAGCTTCACGGGTCTCGTTTCGAACTTAAGCTCAACGACGAGGATAACGGTTGCGCGTCAAACAAACAATGCCTTGAGAGACTGACGGAACGGTTGTTCGGACCCTGCTGATAGAAGAACTGGGCCTGTCGTTTCTCGCTTGATCACCGTCTTGTTCGTGAGTATCAGTCAGGGATTTTTTATGTCCGCCGAGCCTTCTCTAAAACAGGTAAGAAACATCGGTATTATGGCCCATATCGACGCCGGTAAGACCACCACTACCGAGAGGATGCTGTTTTACACCGGTAAGACGCACCGGATGGGCGAGGTGCACGATGGCTCCGCCACTATGGACTGGATGGAGCAGGAAAAGGAGCGTGGCATTACGATCACTTCCGCCGCGACCACCTGCTTCTGGCGGGACCATACTATCAATATTATCGACACCCCGGGGCACGTCGATTTTACGGTTGAGGTGGAGCGGTCGCTGCGCGTCCTGGACGGCGCGGTGGCCCTTTTCTGCGCCGTCGGCGGCGTCGAGCCCCAGTCCGAAACGGTCTGGCGCCAGGCTGACAAGTACCGAGTCCCCCGGGTGGCCTACGTCAACAAGATGGACCGTGTGGGGGCAAGCTTCGCCAATACCCTCAAGATGATGAACGACAGGTTTGGTGCCAATTGTGTCGCGATTTGCATTCCGGCCGGCGAAGGGGAAATGTTCAGCGGTATCATTGATCTCTTGACGATGAAGTTCCGTGTTTTCCATGAAGAGTCCCAGGGAATGACCTTTGAAGATCTCCCCGTCCCCGATGATATGCTTTCCACCGCCAACGAATATCGTGAGAAGCTCCTGGAAGCCGTGGCGGATATCGACGACCACCTCCTGGAACAGTTTCTGCGCGACGAGACGCTTGACCCGTCCAGCGTACTGGCCGCCGTGCGGCAGGCGACGATCGCTTCGAAGATGGTCCCGGTGCTCTGCGGGTCATCCTTTAAGAACAAGGGCGTCCAGAAACTCCTCGATGCCATTGTCGACTTCCTCCCGTCGCCGCTTGATCGGCCGCCGGTCCTGGGACACGCCATCGACCGCCCCGACAAAATCATGGAACGCAGACCCTCGGTAGAAGATCCCGCGGCGGCCCTGGCCTTCAAGATCGTGACCGATCCCTACGTCGGCCGGCTGACCTACCTGAGGCTTTACTCCGGCGCCATCAGGGCGGGCAGTTACGTGCTCAATCCGAATGCGGGCATCAAGGAGCGCGTTGCCCGGCTGCTGCGCATGCACTCGAATAAGCGGGAGGACATTCGGGTTGCCTACGCCGGTGACATCGTCGCCGCCATCGGCTTTCGTAAGACCACGACCGGTGACACCCTTTGCGATGTGAAGCACCCCGTCCTGCTGGAGCGCATGTCGTTCCCGGAGCCGGTGGTGATGGTGTCGATCGAGCCTAAGACGAAAGCCGACCAGGACAAACTTGCCGACGCTCTGATCAAGCTGTCCGAGGAGGACCCGACCTTCCTGGTGCGTTACGACGAGGAGACCGGGCAGACGATCATAAGCGGTATGGGCGAGTTGCACCTTGAGATCCTCGTCGACCGGCTGCTGAGGGAGTTCGGCGTCGGCGCCAACGTCGGCCGGCCCACCGTTGCCTACAAAGAGGCCCTGACCAAGGAAGTGGAGTGCGAGGGGAAGTTCATTCGCCAGAGCGGCGGCAAGGGCCAGTACGGCCACGTCATGCTGCGTCTCCGGCCTACCCAGGACGGGTCCGATTTCCAGTTCGAGAATAAGCTTGTCGGCGGCAGTGTCCCCCGGGAGTACGTCCCGGCCATCGAGAGAGGTGCCAGGGAGGCGGCCCGGACCGGCGTTCTGGCCGGTTACCCGCTGACCGGAGTTCACTGCGAGGTGTACGACGGCAGTCACCACGAGGTTGACTCCAGCGAAATCGCCTTCAAGGCGGCCGCTTCCAGGGCTTTTCAGGAGGGCGCCCGGAGGGCCGGCCCGATTCTTCTGGAGCCGATTATGGACGTTGAGGTGGTGGTTCCGGAGGCATACATGGGTGCCGTAGTCGGTGACCTTAACTCCCGGCGCGGAAAGATCAACGGCATGGTTCGGCGGGGAGACGTGACGGTTGTCGCGGTAAGCGTCCCGCTCTTCGAGATGTTTGGCTATGCCAACACGCTGCGGAACATCTCCCAGGGACGGGCGGTCTTCACCATGCAGTTTGCTCGCTATTCTCCCGTTCCCAGCGAGGTGTCCAGACAAATGTTGGAAAATGCTACTCTATAACCCCAAAGGAGAGTCGTGAGTGATGGCGAAGGAGAGGTTTGATCGCAGCAAGCCGCATGTGAATGTGGGTACGATTGGTCACGTTGATCATGGGAAGACGACGTTGACGGCGGCGATGACGATGGCGTTATCGAAGCGATACCATC
>DATKXK010000008.1 GCA_035529075.1 Acidobacteriota bacterium
TCCTGATACGCTGTTCACTATAGAAATATTCTACATGCACAGGGACAGCCTTCAACACATGGGCCGGGATTTGAGATACGACAGCGGGGCAGTTCTGTTTGCCGGCGACACGACGCCGCAGAAGCTTGAGGTGTGGAGCGACGGTTGGAAGGGGGAAGTGCGCTGGAAGTACAGGTCTATAGAGGTGGGCCAGGTGAGAGTTACGGGCGACTATTCGGGAACGCACCGCAAGCGCTGGGGTTCCTCTCTGCCGGCGTTCATGCTTGTATCGTTACAATGGACAGTGTTCGACATGGAGACCGGCGAGGAGAAGGGTCAGTTCGTTGTCACCAAAGAACTTGAACTGATCAAGGAACGCCGGTCTTTCCTTCAGGACCTGTGGGAGATGTAGGTTGATATAGTGACTGGTGTCGGGTTTGTCGCGGCCGGGGCCGCTCCGAACCCAACCTACGACACATGAAGAGATTAACGCAAATACGTAGGTCGGGTTCCGAGGCCGTTGAAAGCGGGTGAGAAACCCGACACCCCGATGAATAATGAAGACCCTTCGACGCTATCACCGACCGGACACACCTTGCTTTGTGACCGTCGTCACACACAACCGGGCACCGATCCTGACTGACGATCTTGGACTCTTTCTTTCATCATGGGGCGACGTTCTCCCTTCCGCCTGGGTTATACTGCCGAACCATTTCCATGCCATTGTGCCGGTGGCCAACGAGCCGATATCAACGATCATGCATCGAATGAAGATCACCTACGCCCGGCAGGTTCGGGAATCCGAAAGATCGGGCCGCGTCTGGCAGCACCGGTTCTGGGACCATATCATAAGAGACGACGCGGATTACCGTCGTCACGTCGATTACGTTCATTACAATCCGGTTAAACACGGCTTGGTCCGGGACCCCTTTCTCTGGCGGTTTTCGTCGTTGGCCACATGGGCCGCCCGGGGGATCTATGCGCGTGATTGGGGAACGCGAGAGCGGCCCCGTTTCGACGGGGAGTATGGCGAGTGAGAAGTGTCGGGTTTCTCGCGGCCTGCGGCCGCTCCGAACCCGACCTACGCCCTAGATTTGCTGTTTTTGTTGATTTGCTCGGCTTGGCCGTGTATAGCTGACCCATGGCTCGTATACAGATACCGCCGCCGGGACGGCTGGTCATTTCGATAATCTACTCGCATATCGACGCCGTCGCCGACTCCCTGGTGCAGCTCGAGAAACAGTTCGGGCGCATCCAGTGCGAGACTGTCGATATCCCGTACACGCACAACGACAAGTACTCCGAGGAGATGGGCGAAGGCCTGATGCGGCGGTTTTTCTCGTTCGAGAAACCGGTGGCGCGCGACGCCCTGCCGGAGATCAAGGCCGCCTGCCGCAAAATCGAGCGGCAACTCGGCGACCGCGTCGACGACTACACCTTTCGAACAGTCAACATCGACCCCGGCATCCTCTCCCCGGACAATCTCGTCATGGCCTCGCACCGCGAGTACAACCACCGGATATACCTGGCCCGGGGGGTCTTTGCGGAAACCCAGCTTATATGGGCGCGCGGGAAATTCACCCGCCTGCCGTGGACCAGCCCGGATTTCTGCCACGATGAGGCCGTGGATTTCTTCCTGAGAGTCCGCCAGACGTTCGACGTCATCGACGAAGAACAGGCCAAATCCCCCGTGGCCTGATTTCACTTTCTTTTTACGGGTCCATTACCGACATTAAAGTGAAAGGTCGGTAACCTCCGAAATCCGTCCGGGAACGCCCAAAATGCCCCCGGATACGAAGAAACAGAGATGGATAAATTCGTCATCCAGGGCCCGTCGACACTGAACGGCAAAATCAGGGTCGATGGCTCAAAAAACGCCGCTTTGCCGATACTGGCCGCTGCGCTGCTCATCGACAAGGGCGAATCGGTCATCAGCAACGTCCCGCCGTTGAGGGATATTTTCACGATTATCCGCGTGCTCGAACATCTCGGGGCCAGAGTGACCTACGATGAGAAGGCCCGAGTGGTGACGGTGAGCGCGGAGAATATCGACAAGAACACCGCTCCGTATGACCTGATGCGGCAGATGCGGGCCTCGTTTCTGGTGCTGGGTCCGCTGCTGTCGCGCCTGGGCGAGGCGCGGGTATCGCTGCCGGGGGGCTGTTCTCTCGGCGCCCGTCCGGTTGACTACCATATCAGCGGGTTCGCCGCCCTGGGCGCCCGTATCAGCGAGAAGGGCGGCTACGTAATCGCGCAGGGCAAACCGCTGACCGGGGGAACGGTCATATTCGACCGGCCCTCACACACCGGCACCGAGAACATTCTTTTCGGCGCCGTGCTCGCGGCGGGACAAACGACTATCATCAACGCCGCCTGCGACCCGGAGATATCCGACGTGGCCGCGTTTCTCGGCAAGGCAGGCGCGAAAATACACGGCGTCGGCACGCCCACTATCACCGTCGAACCCGTCAAACGGCTGAGCGCGGTTGAACACGCAGTGTCGGGCGACCGTCTGGTAGCCGGAACGTACATGATCGCCGCCGCCATGACCGGGGGGACGGTGGAAGTCTCCGGCATCGAGACGGAACCGCTGAGAGTCGTGGCGCACAAACTCCAGGATATGGGTTGTCAGATCGAAACGAAGAAAACCGGCGTGAGTGTTCGCGGGCCGAAACGGCTGGCAGCCATCAGCGTCACGACCTTTCCGTACCCGGGATTTCCCACCGATTTACAGGCAGCCATCATGGCGGCTTGTACGATTGCCTCGGGAACATCTCATATCAAAGAAACTGTTTTTGTAGATAGGTTCAATCATACGATGGAATTGCGCCGGCTGGGCGCAGAAATCACGGTTTCCAGCGCCGAAGCGATTGTAACCGGCGTGGACGCTCTCGTCGGCGCGCAGGTCATGGCCTCGGATATCCGTGCCGGGGCAGGGATTACGCTGGCCTGCCTGGCCGCGAGAGGAGAATCAGAGGTCCTGCGGGTCTATCACGTTGATCGCGGGTATCACAGATTGGAAGAAAAGTTAGCCTCCCTCGGGGCCGATATCAAAAGAGTACCCGTATAATAAAGGGAGCCCGTGATTCGGCGCCTTCTGCGGCTGCGGCCGGGAGGCCGACGGCGGACCTGGTCGGGCAGGATGCCCGTCACGATCCGGTGCCGGGACGAAGAAACGAAGTAAGGATGCGTTATCTGATGAGAAAGGTTTTTGGACTCAGCCTGCTGCTTCTCGCCTGCTGGGCGGGTGGAAGCATAGCCCAGGAGGCCC
This sequence comes from Acidobacteriota bacterium, assembly GCA_035529075.1. Taxonomy (NCBI): domain Bacteria; kingdom Pseudomonadati; phylum Acidobacteriota; species Acidobacteriota bacterium. The sequence continues at coordinate 3,251 of DATKXK010000008.1, forward strand.
AGTTCGGCAAAAATAAGGTCCGGTACAAGGATTTCGACTGGAAGTACCTTCAAACCCGGCATTTCGACATCTACTTTTATGAAAACGCATACCCGACGGCCAAGTTTGCGGCTACCGTGGCGGAATCGTCGTATGTCGAAATTACGGAAGAGCTCAATTACCGCATCAAGCGGCGCGTTCCGGTGTTTGTTTACAACTCGCACAACGACTTCCAGCAAACCAACATCATCTCAGCCCTGCTTCCGGAGGGCGTCGGCGGTTTTACCGAAGCCTTCAAGAACCGGATCGCCATTCCGTTCACCGGCTCCTATGAAGATTTCCGGCATGTCCTGCACCACGAACTGACGCACGCCGTCATCTACGACATGCTCTTCGGCAACTCGTTCGCATCGCTGCTGGCGCGCCAGAGACTGTTCCAGTTACCGCTGTGGTTCGCCGAAGGGTTCGCCGAGTATTCCTCGCGGCACGGCTGGGACTACTGGTCGGACATGTACGTACGAGACGCCACTATCAACAACTACCTGATACCGCCGGACCGCCTCGGCGGATACCTGGCTTACAAGCAGGGCCAGGCGATGGTCAAATACATCGTCGACAAGTACGGCGAGAAGAAACTCGGGGAGATCCTCCAGAAGGGGAAAATCCACCTGACTATGGGCAAGGCGCTCAAATCGGCCATCGACATCACCGAGAAGGAGTTCTGGGAAGAGTTTTCCAAGGAGATGAAACGCCGTTACTGGCCCGAGATCGCCGAGCGACGGGAAGCCGACGAGATCGGAACCCGGCTGACGCGCGCCCCGGACGACGGCTCGTACTTCAACGAGAAACCGACCTTCTCCCCTGAAGGCGACAAGATCGCGATTTTCACCGATCGCTCCGATTACACCGAGATCGTCCTCATATCGGCGTCCGACGGCAAGGTGCTGAACCGACTGGTCAAATCCGAGCGGTCGGCCGACCTGGAGTCCCTGCACTCCTACGTGTCGGGCATGTCGTTTTCCCCCGACGGCAGCCGGATGGTCTTCGTGGCCAAGTCAAAGGGAAAGGAAGTGATCTGTTTTCTCGACGTGTACCGGCAGAAGGTTTACGAAAAGGTTCGGCTCGACTTCTACAACATTCAGTCTCCATCATGGTCACCGGACGGCGACAAGATCGCCTTTTCAGCACTACGTGACCACAAGCGGGACCTGTACATCTATCATATCGAGACGGGCGAGATCGAGCAGCTCACCGACGACCGCTTTGACGACGTCAGCCCGAGTTGGATGCCCAATTCCGCCGAGATCGTCTTCTCGTCCGACCGGCCGCATCCCCGGAATCCTGCCATTGATCACCTGGGTCATCCCTACGCAGGACCCGGCGCCCTTCGCCCGGGCGATCTGGAGTACGGCACGTACAATATTTTCAGCCTCGAGACCGCCGGTCTGCGAATCACACCGATCGACGTCGGGCCCGGTTCCAGCACGGCGCCGACCGTGTCCCCGGACGGCAGCAAGATCGCGTTCGTGTCCAACCGCAACGGCATCGACAACATTTACGTCGGCTATGTCGACACCGTCAGATACTATGCCGTAACGGACGTTCTCACGGGCATTCGCGAGGTATCATGGTCGCCCGACGGCACGCAACTGGCATACTCGGCCCTCTATCGCGGTGCCTGGGACGTTTTCCTGCTGAAGGATCTCGTCCCGGTCGGCGACAGCGGCCGCTTGAAACCTACCGACTACGTTCTGGGCAAATACGACCTGCTGGAGTGGGAAAAGCGCAGCACTCTCGCCCAGAGCAGGATGGTCGGAGATACAGTGGATACGTCCGCAACGGCCGAGCAAGGCCGGCCCGCCGACAGCACACAGGCACCCGCGGACACCACCAGTGCCGTCCTGGCAGACCTGGATACGGTTTTAACGACGGGACCTCGCCAGGTCGACTCAGCCGTCACCTCGGCTGTCAACGACTCCGCCCTGACCGACAGCGCGGGGGCGACACCGTCGGCGCCGACGGAAGATTCCACCGTTACCCGGTCCGGCGTTTACGACGATGAGTACGTATACGTCTCAGAGGGCGACGAGAGCCGCCTGGACTCGCTGTTTGTGAATATCGCCGGCGGCGACAGCGCGTACATGGCGATGCCGCGCGAGGAACCGGCGGAGTTTGACTCCATCGCGAGCCTGCTTCCCGGCGGTGAGTACAGGGTTCATGAATACAAAGTCCGGTTCACGCCTGATTTCGTCGGCGGCGGTTTTGCCTATGACACGTTTTTCGGCCTGCGCGGTCAGTCCGTATTTGTGTTCTCGGACTACCTGGGCAACCACCAGATCTACCTGGCCACGGACCTGGTCAACACCATTGACCAGTCGTACATCCAGGCATTCTACCTTAACAACCAGCGCCGGATCGCCATGGGCGGCGGCGTTTTCCATACCAAGAATTATTACATTGACAGCTACAATTTCCTGTTCTCCGATCGCTTTTACGGCCTGCAGGGATTTGTGAGCCGTCCCTTTTCCACGTTCAGCCGGATCGAGCTTATTGCCTCGCAGCACTTCATCGATCGTGACTACATCGATTTCCTCGATCCTCGTTCTGACAGGAATTCCAAGGCGACCACGGCCACCGTGGCATGGGTGTTCGACAACGTCCTCTGGGGATACACCGGACCGATAAACGGCCGGCGCGCCAAGGTCACTCTTAACTCCGTCGTGAATCTCTTTGACACCGGTGACATCGAGTTCTACTCGGCCGAGCTTGACTTTCGCAAGTACTGGCACTTTACCAAGACGTTCTCCATGGCGCTGCGGCTGTCAGGCGGAGCGTCGGTGGGCAATACGCCCAAACAGTATTTCCTCGGCGGCACCACCAACTGGATCGGCAACCGTACTCTCGACGCCAAAGTGTACGACGTGGAGAACCTGTACTTCGCCGACATCGTGACGCCGCTTCGAGGCGAGGACTACTACGGCCTCTCGGGCGACCGCTACGGCCTCGTGAACTGGGAGTTTCGCTTTCCCTTGATCCAGTACTTCGCCATGCGATTCCCCCTCCCCCTGGTTCTCAGTAACGTCATCGGCGCCCTGTACACCGATATTGGCGCCGCGTGGACCGGAAGCAACTTCAAGGGCGGCACGTCGGAAGGCGGACACAGGCGCCTTCGGGACATAAAGTCCGGATTCGGAACGGGGATGCGGCTGAACCTGTTCGGATTCGCGCTCCTTCGCTATGACATCGCGTGGTCGACTGATTTCAACACGGTGTCGGACAAACCCCGCCACTACTTTTCATTCGGCGCCGATTTCTAGACCGCCGGAATGGAGCCAGTGGCTCGGCGGGGCCAAAACCCGTCGTCTTTCTCCCACGTGTAGGGCGCCTCCCCACCAAAAAAAAACGCGGCCGGATGACCGACCGCGTTATACAACGAACAAGAAGGTTCAGCGATGCAAGGCACAGTGCTTCGACTTGCCGTCGGTGTAACGTCGGCAGCGCTTTCCTGCTTTGGTCTTACCCGAGCAGCGCACCTTTGCTGATTTGCGCTTCGGAGCAGCTTTCCTCTTGACTACCTTCCTCTTGACCGCTACCTTCTTCTTGCTGGCGGTTTTCTTCTTGGCAGTCACTTTCCTCTTGGTTGCTTTTTTCTTCACAACCTTCTTCTTGGCTCTTTTAGCCTTGCGCATTGAACATCCTCCATATGAAACGTTCGCCCGGAAACAAATCATCAGCGAAAACCATGTCAAGAAAAAAATAAACAAACTTGGAATTTTTTTTGCGTTCATCACAACGGCACCGGCATGGCTCGTGCGATGCAGGCGTCTTCCGTCGTACCGACATCGCATCGGCGTTCATCGTCATGAACGCTGCATCCCGTGCCGCCCCGATTTCGAACGCTTCGTCCTCGTTCGCTTCGAACGACCGGCTTCGTTGCCGTCGTTGCCCTTGTCACTACGACCCGCCGTACGACCGAAACGTTCCAGCTCGACGGCCATGTCGCACAGTCGTTCATCCGCCCTGGCCAGCACCGAACCGGCGGTGAAACGACCGCTCGCCGTGCGCCGCCCCCCGGGCACGCCGGTCAGTATCTCAAGCCCTTCGCTGATCCTCCTGACGGGATAGATGCTGAACTTGCCCGATTTGACGGCGTCCATCACGTCGGGCCGCAGCAGGAGGTCCTGTACGTTCTGACGAGGCATGAGCACGCCCTGGTTTCCCGTCAGACCGCGCGCTTTGCAGACGTCGAAGAAACCCTCGATTTTCTCATTGATGCCGCCGATCGGTTGAATCTCACCTTTCTGGTTGACCGATCCCGTCACCGCCAGACCTTGATTGATGGGTATTCGGCTCAAAGACGAGATTATGCCGTAGATCTCCGTGGACGACGCCGAATCGCCGTCAACGCCGCTGTAGGACTGTTCGAAGGAGATTGACGCCGACATCACCAGCGGTTTGTCCTGGGCAAACATGCTGCGCAGGTAGCCGGACAGAATCAACACGCCCTTGTTGTGCACGGGACCGGAAAGCTCGGCCTCACGTTCAATGTTGATAACTCCGGCCTTGCCAAGCGCCGTTGTCACCGTTATCCGGGTCGGGCGTCCGAACCTGTAGTCCCCGATGTCGTACACCGACAGCCCGTTGATCTGGCCCACCTCGGATCCCGTCGTGGAAACCATGAGCGTGTTGGTGTCGAACATCTCCTGTATCTTGTCCTCGACGAGATTGACCCGGCTGCGCCGCCCGCTCACCGCACCGTGCACGTCCTGCCGGGTAACTTTCTTGGCTCCCCGAAGGCGAGCGCAGAACGCCGCCTCGCGAACGATGTCGGCCACGGCCGTAAACCGGACGCTCAGCTTCTCCCGATGCCCGGCCAGTCTTCGACCGTATTCGGCCACGGCCTGCAGGCCACTGACGTGAAACGGCATGAGGTGCTCCTCATCGACAATCCGACGGACGAACTGAAAGTACTCAGTGACGTTCGCCCGGTTGTACGGCATTACGGAGTCGAACTCCGCCTTGATTTTGAACACCTTCTTGAAATCCTCGTCGAAATTCCACAGCAACCGGTAAATACGGTCCTCTCCGATCAGCACCACCTTGACCTCAAGCGGGATCGGCTCCGGCGTGATCCCGGAACCGGCCATCATGGAAAGCGGATCGTAACCGGTGATCTCAGTTTCGCCGTTCCGGAGCGCCCGCTTGAGACCTATCCATGCGCCCGGCTCGCCGAAGAGATCCAGGGCGTTGACGACGAGAAACCCGCCGGACGCCTTCAGGATCGAGCCGGAAAAAATGCGCGTGAAATCGGTCCGCCAGTAACCGAATCGATCCACCACCCGTTCCAGAGAGCCGAAGAGGTTCTTGTACGAAGGCGACTTTTCGATCACGATCGGGACGGTTGCGGTTTCCGAGTTGTCCAGGAGGAGGTTGACCGAGAACTCCTCAAACGGTTCGCGCTTGCGAAACGGCGGCGCCTCTTCCTCGCCGCGACGCGGCTGGGCCTCGCGGTAACGATCAAGATCGCTCACCATGGCGTCCTCCACCCCTTCGAGGTAGCCCTGAACCTTCTCATTCGGATACCGTTTCTTCAGCAAGTTCACCTTGTCGGCCACCAGCGGCGCGACCATGGAGTAGTTCAGCTTCTCGACGGCTTCTTCGAGCTTGCTGGTCAGCTTCTTCGACTCAGTGGTGGTAACGTCGAATTCTCTTCTCAGCGAATCCCAGGCGCGGCGTCTCTCGTCCAGCTCGGACAACGCGTACTTGCCTTCCTTGGAAAGCCGTTCGAGTTGCTCCATCGATGTCGGCTCATTCTCGATAAGGGGCTGGATTTCGTTGCGAACGCCGAGCCCCGACTGAATCTGCACCATGACAAACCCGGCCTTGGTCAGCTTTTCCTCGAAGCCGCTTACGAGCTGCTTCTGTCGGCCCTCGAACTCGCGGACCAGCCGGCTGTACCGGTCCTTGTAATCGTCGGAGAGGAATATCTTGGGAACAACCTTGCGGATGGAACTGATCAGGTACCCCATGTCCTTCCTGAACCGCCTGCCCTCACCGGCTTTGAACGTCAGCACCTTGGGGTGGTCAACGTTCTTGAAGTTGTTGACGTAGACGACGTCGGTAAGGTCCGGCGGTCCGTGCTCGAGTTGTTCTAACAGGTGCTTGATGGTAGTCGTTCGACCGGTGCCGGAAAGCCCCGTCACGAAAACGTTATACCCCCGACTCCTGACGTCCAGACCCAGCCTGATGGCGTCAACGGCGCGCTGCTGGCCGATAATGCTGCTGCAGGGCGGAACGTCGTCTGAGGACGCTACACCGACCGGCTTGTAGGAAACTCGATAATCTAAGGACTTGTATGTCAACCCACGCCGCTTTTTCGATTTCCTGGGCTTACTGGTCGCCATTGCGTCCCTCCATTATACACTGATGTTACGCCGGTAGTATAGGCTCGCACGTGCTCGGAATCCAACCCAAAAACAGCGGCGCACGCACCTTTTGTTGTAGCTCCGGCAGCACAGCCGTGTTATTATAGCCGCATGCCGGATAGTATTACATCGTTGCTTGATGCACCCGCCACAGTGATCTGGTTGCCGATTATCACCGTCGCAGTCCTCCTGTGCGTCGTGATTGTACACTTCAGGACCCGCGGCCAGCTCCGCCTGCTCAAGAGCGTGCTGGGATCTTTCGACCAGCCCCTGCTTTTCTATGACGAGCACGACCGTCTCGCCTTCCACACCTCGGGACTGGTTCTATTTGACAGACAGGCACTCAGGAAAATCAGGAGGCTTTCGCGACGGCCACAGCCGGACAGAGAACTTCAGGGCGAGATCGAAATCGACCACAACACGTATCGCTATCAGAGTCGCCTTCTGGAGTATCGGCCCGGCAGATACGGCACTATCGTTCTCTTAGAATACCATCGCCCAACGCGTTCCGTAGTGTAAGCGCCAAAATGGCAGTGTCGGCAGACCCGATGTCATGCCCCGACACGAGCCTTGGCGAAAAAAATCAAAGATTGTTGAGGAGTACTAACCCGTTCCCGGTCAGTCCCTTAACGGAGCAGCCCGCCGTAAGTAGCTGTCAATCAACAAAATTGCTTCGCTTGACAGCCCCTAAACTCGATGTGTATATATGCCGTGTTGCTTCTTTAGCGTTGCGCATTGAACGGCGGTATCGTCTAGTGGTTAGGACGGGTGGTTCTCAGCCACCAAACCGGGGTTCGATCCCCCGTACCGCTAAAGACCGCTGGGTGGTCCGAGCTACTTTTCCCTGTGGGTTAGTTCGGACTACCCAGACTTTTTTTGCCCGCGCTGTCTGATCGAGCAGCAACTTACATCAATGCCAAAAAGAACGCCCGCTGCCCCATTCCCTGAAGCCCGCGCCCGACGGCGTTTCACTCGGGCAGGGCCGTCATCCCGGCCCGGCGCGCTGCCGCCGTGGCACCGGCGGTCACACAACCACACCGGGGTTCCTCGCCTTGCGCAAAAAGATAACGTATGAGAGCCGTAAGATCGCCGATGTCCGGCCCTTCGCAGTCACCGTTTAAGTCCGCCGCGTTAGCGACGCACGCCCCGGCTCCGTCCAGGAACAGGTAGCCAACAAGGTACGTGACGTCACCGATATCTACGGCCGGCTGACCATCAACTTCGCCCGGAATGTACGGCAAAACCACTGTTTCATTCAGACCGGCGTCGAATTCCGGCCCGAACGTCTCCATGGTGTCCGTGAAACTCAACACCTCCGCGGGCACAGCGTACCGCGCCGTGTCCCAGACCAGAGAGAGACCCGTCCGACACGGTACCGCAACCGTGAAAGAGATCTCAACAAGCACCGTCGGGGTGTCAAGATCCAACTCGTAGCCAAGGCTGTTATCAAGCCTTACCAGAAGAAGGCCTGATTCCGGTTCCAACACGACCGAGTTCAAATCCCAGGGTTCGGCAGGCAGACCGTCGAAGGAGACCTCGAGGATCTCGATGTTCCCCGGTATCTGCAGGGGGATTGTGGCCTTCGTCAGCGGCTTGGATATCTCCACCACGACCGGCTGGATCATGCTGGAAGTGTCGCAAGGTGCCACCGTGACTGAGGGCAGAACCAGTCTGCCCCACGGCGGTTCGTAGGCCGAGTTGACCAAGAAAGTGCCGGAATCGGACCAGGCCGAGTACTCGGCGCCGTCGTGCGTTCGTGCCCGCCACCAGTACGGAGTCAACTCATCCAGGACCGCGTCGACCAGCCACCCCGTCGAGTCCGGAGTCTCCTCGACGTTCGGAGAGGATGTGACGACGCTGGCAAGCTCTTCGTCGGCGTACACTTCGAACTGGTAGTACAGTTGGTTGCTTTCTTCGTCAGAGCCGCCGGAGACATACAGAATCGGCGGGTTACCGACAAACCGGCCGTCCGACGGACTGCGCAACTGCGGCGCCAGCGGCAGCGTGTTCACGTGAAAAGAAGTCGAGAGCCACTCCGACCAGATGGTGCCGTTGCTTGACCGCAGCCGGACCCAGTATCTCTCACTATCAAGCAGCGGCGCTCCGGCATAGGTTACGGAGGAGTCAGGCGAACCGGTGACGCCGGGCACCCACATCTCCGCCGCGGTCCAGTCGTTATCGCTGCCGACTTCGATCTCATACTCGGCCTGCACAGACGCACCGGTATCAACAACCGACCACAGGATCGTCGGAGTATGATCCGCAACCTGGTCCGCGTCCTGCACCTCCAGCAAGAGGCTGCGCACGTACGGATAACTGTGGGTGAAGAAGTCCAGGACCCGGACCAGCAGCGTGTCGCGGTGCTGGAATCCGAGGTAGTCGTTTCCTTCACTGATGAACTCTGCTCCGAAAGTGGCAAAGACGGTACGGTGGTCGCCCAGGTACGTGACCGCGCAATCGCCGAAGTTGCCGCTGCCGAATTCGTCGGCCAGATAAAATGCCGTCTGACCGTCGGCATACGCATTCAGCCCATCATGCATCGGGTTGATCGGCGCGTTGCCGTAGTACGTGAAGGCCGTCCCGTCGGCGACCACGTTGCCGTCAATACCCATGAAACCGAGGGTGAACCCGCTGGGGCCGGCGAGCGTAGCGTGCAGGTAGTCGGCCATGAAGGCGGAATCCAGCGAGTGCAGCTGTGACGCCGCCGTCAGGCTCGAAAGGAACAGGCTGCCCCCGCCCTCGAGAAACTGCGTCAGCGCCGCGATATCGTCGACCGTGATGGTCCCCCCGCCGCCGTCGTTCTTGCCCGTATGCCAGATAACCGTTTTGTACGCCTGGAGATCACTGCCGAGCGGTGATGATACACTCTTGTCCCACGTCTCGCTGGGAAGGCGCAGATCCGTAAGGCTGGTCGAGAACCGCTGCTCGAAAGTCTGCCCGTTGTCATCGTCAACAATCAGCACCTGTGGAGCGCCGAGAGTATGGTCAAACTCAAGGCTGGCCGTGAACGCGCGGTCACCCGACCCGGGGACGGAATCCGCCACGATCGTCAGGGTGAAACGGGCGATAATCGACTCAAAGTCGACCGGAAGCGAAAACCTGACCGGTAGTGCTATCCAGACGTCGGAGTAAGTGATGAAATCACCGACGAAGGGGACGTCATTCTGAAGGAACTGAACTCCCTCGGCGTCGACGGTCAGGCTTGCCGTCGCCGCATAGGCAGAACGCATCTTGTTCACGACGCGACAGTGAAACTCGATGGTTTCGCCGGCTTCCAGGACCTCGTCCCCGTCGCCACCGGGGGGCGGATCGATAAACACGGGCGGGGTGTCGGCCGAGAACTCGATCCAGGGGCGCGAGAAGTACACGTCAAGATCCGCGTGCATGACCGAGCCGTTACTTGATATGCTCTGAACGCCCACTTCCGAGGTTACGCCGAAGTTGTTCTTCGAATCGGGCACCGACAGATCGTGGAAGTTACGGTTGTTTGTTGCGCCGGGCCAGGGATCACCGTTGTCACTGACCCCCCTCAAGGCCAGGTCGTTGCGGCCGTCGGCCTGCTCGAAAGCCACCATGTACCGGAACCGGTCATGCTGCCCGGGGACGTCCTCGTCGACGTGATAGATACACAGGCCCGCCCCTGGCAGCTCTACGTCGAAGCCGACTTGCTGGCGGTTCTCGATGAGCCAGTACTGGGGCGATTCCCCCAGCGGATTATCCTTCATGCCGTAGACGACGGGACTCTCTTCAACCTGCGGCAACTCGACCTGGTGCAGGTTGCTGTCCAGCCACGATATCTCCACGAGACCCATTTGCTCTCTGGTAAACGCGTCGGGATGCGCCGGTGTCAGCCCGTACCCGTTCCAGCTCCCCGAGCCCATCAACGACCAGTCACCCAGGCCGCAGCCCGGACTGGTCAGATCCTGATCGTACATATCGTAGGCCCCGAGGATATGCCCCCATTCGTGGCAGATGACGCCGATGGGGGCCAGTTCGTCTCCCTGTTCCTCCGGACACATGATGTACATACGAATGCCGACACCGTCGTAGGTAAGCGGCGTTATAGCCGAGGCGTGAGACCAGATGCCCCATTCGTTGGCCTCCGCCCCCGGGCCGGCATGAATGACTATGACGCCGTCAACCCAGGAGTCGCCGTTGGCATAGAGCGAAAAGTCCACCCCGTTGGCCTCCGCGGAATCTACCGCCGCCCCAATAATCTCATGGCCATGTTGCAGGCCGTCGTCATCGTCAACATAATAGGCGTACGTCTCGGGCATCATGTACCAGCCGTATATGTCGCCCTTGATGTACACGCTGCCGTACGATATCTCGAGGTAGTAGTCGGTCATGGACCCGGTGGGATTGTGTATCGGGTCGGTGTCGCGATTGGAAAACAGCAGGGAATCGAACGCCTCCGGCGTGCCGTAGGCACTCTGGTCCGCCGCCCGCCAGTCGGTAAATTCGGCCAGAAGAACAACGACGTGAATAGTATCAACCACGGGGCCGGCCTGCGCTGCGTCGCGCACCGACCGTAGCGTTTTCAATGGCGAGTACTCATTGGGGGCACAGCCGCCCGCGGCTTTGAACGCCGCCCAGTTCCGCGCCTTCTCCTCGAGAACGCCCTGTGCGAGCCATTCCTGAACCGCCTCCCTGGTCGGCGCCACCGACGACGACGTGCCGGTCAGTACCAGAACGACAAGCGCGGAAAAAGCGGCGGTTCGGATCACGGACTGTCCCATTGCGGCACCGAAGGCAGTTGTATTTCAACTGCCGGAGTGATGAGTAAGGTCGAATTCTCCCTGCCCTCTAAACATACAAAATTAGACACCGGAGTCAACTATTTTCTGGCTGGCGGTAACAAGGCCCTGTCTTGGCGCAGGTCGGCATCTTCGGCCGTCGCGCATGCCGCGATGCCAAAAAAAAGGAGCAGCCTTCTCGGCTGCTCCCTGAAATTCTCTCGCAGGCACACTTACTTCAGCAGAATCATCTTCTTCGTCTGCGAGAATTCGTCCGTCACCAGACGATAGAAGTAGACACCGCTGGCCACCTGGTGTCCCTGCCCGGAGGCGCCGTCCCATGTGATCGTATGATAGCCGGCCTGACGGGCCTCGTCGACCAGGGTGACCACCTCCTGACCCAGGATGTTGAAGACCTCCAGCTTGACTCGGCTGGGAACGGGCAGGGCGAAGGTGATATCCGTCGACGGGTTGAACGGATTCGGATAGTTCTGTGAAAGTCCATAGGTATCGGGGAGGTCGGGTCCATCCGCCGCGGTGGCAATCGACGGCGTGAGCACCCTGTGGGCAAGATCGGAGACCAGGCCGGAGACAATTTCGTAGTCTCCTTCAAGACGCAGCAGCCTGACCGAACCGGCTTTGATTACGTGCGGGCCGTCGAGGTCGAGGACCGCCAGATTCAGCGGATTGCCCGGCCGGCCGGCCACGAGATCAAGCGTGCCCGGCTGCAGGTTCACGGGAACATCGCCGCCCGAGCCTGACAACTCGAGCTGAACCCCGCGTAACTCGACGGACGAATTGAGGACTACCTCCGTGTACCCGCCTTCCTGCACGGCCTGAACGGTAATGTCGGGGCTGATCTGCGGTGCAGCCGGAGCGCCCGCGACCACGCACCCGCACAACGGGTCCGCGCCTTCAACGAAAAGGTACTGAATCAGGTACGTCAGGTCGCCGATGTCCGGTCCTACACAATCGCTGTTCATGTCGGCCGCGTCAAAATTGCACGGCGCCTCTCCATCTATGAACAGGTACGCAATCATGAACGTCAGGTCACCGATATCAACGCTTGCCTCCTTGTCCACCTCACCCGGGGTGTACCCGACAATCTCGGTAGAGTCCTGCCCGACGTCGAACTCCGGACCGAACGTCTCCATCGTGTCCGTAAAACTCAGCACGTCAGTCGACACGTCGTACCGCGCCGTATCCCACGACACGAACTCACTTGTCATACATGGTATCGGCGCCGTGAAGTGCACCTCGAACAACACCGCCGGCGTGTCCAGATCCAACTGGTAGCCGAGACTGTTGTCCAGCCTGACCACGAGAAAAGCGGAGTCAGACTCGATCACGGCCGTGCTGAGATCCCACGATTCGGTGATCAGACCGTCGAACGACACCTCACAGATCTCGACATCGTCCGGTATCCGCAGCGGGATCGTCGCCTTCGTCAGCGGTTTGGACGCCTGGACCACGAACGGCTGCACCAGGCACGACGTGTCGCACGGCGCCTCCGACATGGACGGCACTATGAGCGTGCCGGTCGGAGGCTCGTAGGCCGAGTTGACCACGAACGTGCCCGAATCCGACCAGGCGGAGTATTCTGCGCCGTCGCTCGTTCGTGCCCGCCACCAGTACCGGGCCAACTCATCCAGGGTCACGTCCACCAGCCATGCCGTCGAATCCGCGGTTTCCCCGACGTCCGGCGAGGTCGTCACCACACTGCCGAGGCCTTCGTCGCTGTATACTTCGAACTGGTACCACAGGGAGGTGCTCTCCGCGTCCGAACCGCCCCACACAAAAAGCGGCGGCGGGTTACCGGTAAACCGGCCGTCCGACGGGCTTGCCAGTTGCGGTGCCAGCGGCAGCGTATTCATGTGCAGCGAGGTTGATGACCATTCGGACCACAGGGTGCCGTTGCTCGCCCGCAAACGCGCGTAGTACGTCTCGCCGTCCAGGAGCGGTGCTCCTGCGTAAGCGACAAAAGTGTCGGCCGATGCGGTCACGCCCGGCGCCCACATCTCCGCCGTCGTCCATTCGTTATCGCTGCCGACCTCAAGCTCGTACTCAGTCTGTGCCAGGGAACCGGTATCTATGACCGACCACCCGAACGTCGGAGTGTGATCCACAATCTGGCTGACGTCGTCTCCCTCCACAAAGACAGTGCTCACGTACGGGTAGGTGCGATTGAAGAAGTCCAGGACCCGGCTGAGCAGCGTATCGCGGTGCTGAAATCCGAGGTACTCGTTTCCTTCACTGATGAATTCTGCTCCGAAAGTGGCAAAGACGGTACGGTAGGCGCCCGAATACGTGACGGCACAATCGCCGAAGTTGCCGCTTCCGTATTCATCGGCCAGATAAAACGCCTCCTGGCCGCCGGTGTACGCGTCCAGGACGTCGTGCATCGGGTTGATCGGTGCGTTACCGTAATATGTGAAGGCCGAACCGTCGGTAACCTCATTGCCGTCGATACCCATGAAACCCAGGCCGAACTTGTTGGTGCCGGCCAGCGTGGCGTGAAGGTAGTCGGCCATAAAGGCGGAATCGAGTGTATGCAACTGCGAGGCCGCCGTCAGGCTCGAAAGGAACAGGCTGCCCCCGCCGTCAAGGAACTCGGTCAGGGCGGCGACGTCGCCGGCCGTGATGGATCCCCCGCTGCCGTCGTTCTTACCGGTATGCCAGATGACGGACCTGTATGCCAGCAGGTCACCGCCGGTGGGGGACGAAATGCTCTTGTCCCACGTTTCACTGGGCAGGCGCAGATCCGTAAGGCCGGTGGAGAATCGTTGATCGAGCGTCTGCCCGTTGTCGTCGTCGACGATCAGCACTTGCGGAGCACCGAGCGATTGATCGAACTCAAAGCCGGTGACAAACGTGCTGTCGTGTTCCCCCATAACGGAATCCGCCGTGACCGTCAGGGTAAACCGCGCGATGATCGACTCAAAATCCACCGGCAGGGAGAACGTGATCGGAGTTATGTTCCCGACGTCCACGCCGGTCAGGAGAGAACCGCCGAGCGGAACGTCATTCTCAATGAAGGCAACCCCATCGACGTCGACGGCCAGATGGATCAGGGGCGTGTATGCTTCGCGCATCCTGTTTATGACGCTGCCGTAGAACTCGACGGTCTCGCCGGCCTCGAGGACGCCGTTACCGTCGCCGCCCGGGACAGGGTCCAGAAAGACCAGCGAATCCCCCGCTGACAGCTCCACCCAGGTGCGGGAGAAGTACACGTCCAGATCGGCGTACATGAGCGAATCGGAATTGGATATCATCTGGACGCCGACTTCCGTAGTCACACCGAAATTGTTTTTCGAGTCGGGCACGGACTGATCGTGGAAGTCCCGATTATTCGTTGAGCCGGGCCAGGAGTCACCGGCGTCGCTGCCGCCGGTGTAGGTCAGGTCATTGCGACCATCCGCCTGCTCCAGCGCCACCCGGTAACGGAAGCGATTATTCTGAACCGGAACCGCTTCATCCACGTGGTAGATGCACAGGCCCGCCCCGGGCAGTTCCGCGTCAAAACCCACTCGCTGCCGGTTCTCGACCAGCCAGTACTGGGGGGACGGCCCCAGAGGATCATCCTTCATACCGTATACAACCCGATTATGCTCAACCTGAGGCAGCTCTACCTGATAGAGGTTACTCTCGAGCCACACGATGTCAACAAACCCCGCCTGCGCCCTGGTGAAGGCATCGGGATGTGCCGGCGTCTGGCCGTTGCCGTTCCAGCTCCCGCCCGCCATGAGCGACCAGTCACCAAGACCGTCACCCGGGCTGTCCGAATTCAAGTCGTAAAGATCAGCAAGCCCCAGAATGTGGCCCCATTCGTGACAGAAGACACCCATCGAGGTCAGGCCGATCCCCTGTTCTTCCGGGTTCATCGTATACAGGTTTATTGCAACCCCGTCGTAGTAGCGCTGCGGCATAGACGACATATGCGACCAGATGCCGTAAGCTCCGGTCTCGGCCCCCGCCCCGGAATGAACCACGATCACTCCGTCAACCCACTGATCACCGTTGGCATACGGTGAGAAATCCACCCCGGCCGCTTCCGCGGCGTCAACCGCCGCCCCGGCAAGTTCGCCGCTCCGGCTAAGGCCGTCATCGGTGCCGACATAGTACTCGTACGTCTTCGGCATCATGTACCAACCGAAGACGTCCCCCCGGATATAAACCGTGCCGTATGAGATTTCAAAGTAGTAGTCCGTCATCGAACCGGTCGGGTTAAAGACCGGGTCTGTGTCGCGGTCAGAAAACAGCAGCGAGTCGAAACCTGAAAGCGTGCCCGCAACGTTCTGATCGGACGCCAGCCAGTCAGTGAACTCGGCCAGAATCACGATGACGTTTATCGTGTCGACCGCGCTTGTGCCACGAGCCGCACCGGGAAGAGCCCGAAGTGTCTCGAGAGGCGAATGTTCATTCGGCGCACAGCCGCCCGCCGCCTTGAACGCGGCCCAGTTACTCAGCTTCTCATGGTAAACGCCCTCTGCAATCCATTGCCGGATTGCTTCCTTAGTGGGCGCTACGGCCCGGGAGGTCTGGGCCGACACCAGCAGGGCAAGCGCAGACAAAATGGCTACCTTGATCATATGTCTTTTCATAACAGCTCCAAGAATGGTTATACTTGGGGTATTCGTGTACGGGTAAAGTCGCAGTCGCTTCTCCACTGAAATATACGATTTTCGCACCGTATGTCAATCATTCCCTTACGGGCAAACCGCTTCTCAGGCCCGGAATGTCCGCGAGCGGCCACCCGGGTCCATTGTGCAAAATATGAGCACCGCCGTCTCATCGATTCTGCGACGCCGGAAGTCGCAGACTCTGCGACGGGGCCCGTCATAGTGTCAACCAGACGCAAGGCACATCTGTTCCCGGCGGACAACCACGGACTTGATTAGAGCAACCATTTTGCCTACCGTTGAGAAAACTCCGGGAGCCATCGGGACGGGGTCGAGGACATGTTGCCAGCAGAGATTTTCAGGATACCGAACCTTCTGAGCCTGTCGCGCATAGGGCTGGCGCCGTTTATCTGCTACGGTCTCAGCCGCGATGACGGCACCGGCACGGCCATAGCCGTTGCCTTGCTGATCCTCGCCGGCATTACCGACGGCCTCGACGGATACTTCGCCCGACGATACGGTCAGGTAACCAGCCTGGGAATTGCGCTTGACCCGGTTGCCGACAAGATATTGGCCGCCTGGCTGGTCGTCTGTCTGATACTCTACCGCGGCCTGCCCGTCTGGCTGGCCGGTATTGTGGTCGGGCGAGACCTGCTGATTCTCATCTTTGGATTGCTCCTGCTCAGGAGACGACACCTACCGCTTCCCTCCAACATAGCCGGGAAATATGCCTTCGGCGCCGTGGTGGTCCTCATCGGAAGCTACGTTATTCGGTTTGAATTCGGAATCCTGCTAAGCACTGCCGTGGCCCTTGCCCTGATCGCGCTCTCCCTGATCGGCTACGCTTTCGTGTTCGTGCGCGCCTGTCGCGGAGAGTCGATGCCGTCCGGTCGGGATCGCCGGTCACTGAGAATCCTCCGCATTGCTCTCTCCCTGACCCTCGGAGCGGTTTACGTAGTCAAGCTGTTCCTGGAAGTGATTTCATAGGCGCGCCGCGCTGAATCGCTCGGTGAGGCCGGTGGCAGGTGAACGTGTCGGGCCTAACGGCCGGAGTCGGGAGCAGCCAGGCGCTTGGCCAGTTCCTGCCCGGGCGTCCGGCCATGCGCGTGCGCCGACCAGCCAACGGCCCTGACCAGCCGTGCGGCCGACTCGCAGTAATCGTGCCGTGTCTCCAGCATCGTCAACCGGGCATCCAGATAGCTCCGCTGGGCTTCGAGCACCTCGATGTACGTTCGGCGGCCGGAGGCATAACCGTCCGCCGCCTGGCGGGAGTGGTCCGCTGCAAGTCTCCATGACTCATCGGCGAACGGCAGTCTCGCCAACAGCCCGCCAAACCGCAGCATCTCCGTCCGGACCCGGCTGATCACGTTCAAGATGGCCTCATCCTTCTCATTCTCGACCCGGCCCAGTTCCGCGGTCAGCATGCGCCGTTCGTGCCACCGGTCAGCGCCCTCGAACAAAGGCAGATCGAAAAACGCACCTACCGACCATTGGCTGGATTCTTCCTGAAAAGAGGGCGATTCGGCCAGCTCGTCCGCGTACTGCAGAGTTGCCCGGAAACCGACGCGCGGGTACCACCTGGCCCGGTTGCGCGAGACCCGGACATGCTGAATGTCGATGTTGACACCGAGCCGGCGTAAGGCCGGATTCTCTGCCAGCGCCTGCCGGACAAGGAAATCCTGGCTGCGTTCTTCGGCCGACCTGGTGCCCATGGGCAGGAGCAGTTGCACGTATTCGGCCACCAGACGCTCCTGAGAAAACAGCGCGCTGTCCGGAACGATAGGCGTGTTCCCCGGCTGGTTGAGTAAGATGTTCAGCACCACACGGGCTATACCCAGGTCGGCCTCGGCCCCAATCAGGGCCTGGGTTGCCCTGAGGTGTTCATCCTGCCAGCGGAGAACCTCGAAATGGTCCTGGATGCCGAGAAACTCACGCGTGCGGGCCAATTGCAGTATCTCGTCGATCCGATCCCGGTATTCCTGCCGCGCGGCCAGCACTCCCCAGGCACGGAGAAAACCGACGTAGGCCGTCGTCACGGCGAATTCCAGGTCGAGCCCCGCCTGATCGCGGGAAATCTCGCTCAGCTTTCTTTCTTCGGCGGCCAGTTCGATTGTCCTGATCGTCTCAAGCGACAGCAGAGACTGCTCAAGCGTCAGCCCGAGCCGGTAGCTCTCGTTGTCGATCTCCCCGAAACGATTGTGCACGGCGTTATCATCGAAATATGTAATCGATCCGGTAAGGCCGACTTGCGGAAGATACTCTGAGTATGCGCGCCGCGCCCGGGCCGCCGCAGCCTGGAGGGCTTCATGCCTGGCCAGGTATCCGGGGTACAGTGTGAGCGCCTGGTCAATAGCCGAGGGAAGATCGATGGCGAGAGAATCTTCCCCCTGCGGAATCTCCACGCGCACGGCATCGAACCTCAGACCGGCGGGCAGTTCCAGGCCGTACAATCGGGCCGTGGATCCATTCACGACGATCCCTGTCTGCTCGGGGAACACCACGGGCAAGTCGGCCGGCGTCTCTCCCTGCATAATCCTGACCGTCTTCCAGGCATGGAAGTATGCGTTGGCGCGAATGGATTCGCCGTTACCCGATACCAGGGCTCCCCGTTCGACGTGCAGTCGCCCCGACGCGGACATGACCGGAACTCGCTCGCGGTTCGTCCTGGCATAAAACTGATTGATCTTGACCGGCGTGAATCCCCACAGCGGCGGGACGTAAAGCGCATCGACCCTCTCGGCCAGGGCACCGTACGCCTTGAAGTATGCAAAGGTGCCGTAATTGTCGTACCCCTCGGCAGTGACCACGCTGAAGCCGAGGTCGGCCGCCAGCCTTCGAACCTCGGCCAGCACGCGCTCGGTCTCGTCGCCGGACGGGAAGTACAGGAATGCCAGCTCTTTGACGGGCAGAAGACCGGCCAGGAGAGCAAGGTCATTCTTCAACTTGTCGGGGCGGACTCGCAGGGTAAGGTTATCGACTATGGGCCGGCCGCGCGCATCGACAAGTCCTTCCAGAACGGGATCGAAGCGGTACGCGGCAATGATCGGCTTCTGACAGCCCGCCGCCAGAAGGTCTTCCACCACCCACGGACCCAGGGCCACCACCATGTGAACAGAGGTATCACCGGCGATTTCGGCGGCCATGGAGCGGCACGTGTCGCGCCTCCATCCGGCCGACTTGAATCCCTGCGGCACTGTCACCGCCTTCAATCCCTCAGGGACCAGCCGCTGCAACTCAGCGGTAAACAGATCGCGAAATACGGCGTGATCGGGATACTCGCCCCCTTCGATAAAGCCCACCGTTACGACCTTCTCCGGCGGTTTGTCCTGCGAGCAGGTCGAGCCCGCCAGAGAACTGAGCGTTGCGAGGAAAAGCACCAGTGACCATTTCACAGCAAGCAGACTCCTTGTCCCCAGAAACGCCAACGGGACGAATGATATGCAACGAACCGGGGATTAAAAAGAGAATTCTTCGGCAGGAACGGCCGGAGTGAGTTTGAATCAGGAAACGTCGCGCACGCAGCCCGTGGCCGCCTGCACACGCCGGATCAGTTCCTGCGGCCGGTACGGCTTTTGCAGAAACAACGTGTTCGGCACCAGATCTTCAGGCAGCTTCAGTTCCTCCACCCGTCGCCCGGATGAAATGATGGCTCGCAGGTCCGGCCGCATCCTGCGCATTTCACGCAGCAAGTCGGTCCCCGAGAGATCCGCCATGCTCATATCCACAACGACGAGATCGATGGCTGCGGGATCGCGGTGCAAAGCCTGCAAGCCGGCCTTGCCGGATTCCGCCAGAAGCACCTCGTGACCGGCCCGCACGAGGATCCGCTGTGAAAGCGTGCGGATCAGCTCTTCATCGTCCACGACCAGTATCGTCATTTCGTCCTCAGCATGGTGTCTCTCATCTCAGCCTCCTGGCGGGTGACAGTCCGATACGGTCAGGCAGACCCGTACCCGAATAATTCGGCGGCAATCCCGGTTGCTTTACCCGTCTTTGGCCCGGCCCGGCAAATAAATAGTTGACATTTAGCCCGGAATTGCCGATACTTTTTGCAACCCAAGACTTCGATTGACGTATGCTGCACTAAGATACGCACAAACCGTAAGCGGAAAACCGGGAGGACTTGATGTTCATGATCGGCAGACTCAGATGGGCAATTGTGCAGCCTATCAATCTGTTCCGCGGCGGGGTGGGAATGCGTATCTTGTGATTTTTTTCACGATACCGGTTTTCACCCGCTGCGCTCACAAGGCCCGGCGGGTTTTTTTACACCTGCGCCGGTCAAACCGGAACCAACTACTGGAATTAAGGAATAGACAAGACCATGGTTAGCGCGTTTTACGAAGACGAAAAACCGGGGCAATCGGAAAAAGAGGTAAGTTCCAGGCAGGCGTTCAGCGGGCTGATCCCATATCTACGTAAGCACGTGTCGCGCCTCGCCTTCTGCCTGGCCTTGCTGATAGGCGTGATCGTTCTGTCCATCGCCTGGCCCCTGCTGATACAGCGGGCTATCGACGGACCCATCACGGGCCAGTTGGAGTTACCGGCCGCCGAGCGGGAATTCACCGGACTGTTGCTGCTCGGCCTGGCCATATTCGCGATGCAACTGGTCTCCGTTGTCCTGCAGTACTTCCAGTACGTCAAGCTGGAGATTATCGGACAGGACATCATGCTCGACCTCAAGCGGCGACTCTTTGACCATATCCTGTCGCTGGATATTTCGTTTTTTGACAGCAACCCGGTTGGCCGGCTGATGGCGCGCGTCGAATCAGACACCGAGGCGCTGCGCCTGTTATTCACCAATACCGTGGTCCTGGTCGCGGGAGACGTGTTGCTGATGATCGGCATCTATGGGGTCATGTTCGTCACCGAATGGCGGCTGGCCGCGGTTCTTCTGCTCACGTTGCCTTCCCTGGCTTTCCTGGTGTGGGTGTTTCACCGGGTGACGACACACCGCTTTCTCGAGGTGCGCAAGAAGATGGCCGAGGTCACGGCAACGCTGACCGAGTTCATCCACGGAATGTCGATAGTGCAGATTTTTCATCGCGGCCGCTGGGCCCGGCAGAAGGTATGGCGGGCCAACGAGGCCAAGTTCTCAGAGGACGCCTACGCAAACATCGCGGTCTGCGTATTTTTCAACCTTCTCTCTTTCCTTAATTACGTCAAGATCGGCGCCGTTCTCTTTCTGGGCGTGCTCTGGGGCGTGAGCCCCGGCACCATCGTATTCTTCGTCCTGATGGTATGGAAAGAGTTCGACCCCATCGCGCGGACCGCCGAACAACTGGGCAACTTTCAGAAGGGAATCGCGGGAGGCCGGCGCATCTTCGGTCTGCTGCAAATCAGACCCAAACTAACCGACCCGGCCGGGCCCGAAACGTGGGACGGCCTTAAGGAAGCCATTCGCTTCGAAAACGTCTGGTTTTCATACACCGGCGATGATAACTGGATTCTCCGGGACGTCAGTTTCGAAATACAGGTCGGTCAGCGGGTGGCGCTGGCCGGTGTCACGGGCGGCGGCAAGAGCACTATCATCTCGTTGCTGCTGCGCCTGTACGACCCGCAGCAGGGGCGCATAACGGTGGACGGCATCGACATCCGCAACATCAGGATCGCCGATTTGCGCCGCCGCTTTGCCCTGGTGCTGCAGGACATCATCCTGTTCCCGGGCGACGTGATTTCGAACATCGGCCTGGAAGCCGACGACATCACGCTTGAGGACATCGAGCAAGCTGCGAAAACGGTCGAGGCCGACGCCGTGATACGACGCCTGCCGGATGGATACCGTAGCGAGGTGTCCGAAAAGGGCGCCAATTTCAGCCGGGGCGAGCGACAGCTGCTTTCGTTCGCCCGGGCGCTGGCCTTCGATCCGGACCTGCTGATCCTCGACGAGGCCACAAGTTCGGTCGATCCGGAAACGGAGCGGACCATTCAGTCGTCGCTCAGAAGGCTGATGTCGGACCGCACGTCTCTGATAATCGCTCACCGGCTGTCGACGATACTCGATGTTGACCAGATCCTGGTCATCCGGCACGGTGAGATTGTGGAGCGCGGAACACACACGGAGTTGATACTCCAGGACGGGTACTACTCGAAACTGTTCCATCTCCAGTTCAAGAATAAACGGGGAGTAAGTGCGAATGCGTGAGAAAACTAAATGGTTGTGGCGATACTACCGGCATCATCCCGGCATCATCACCGTGCTGATCCTGTTCACCCCCATACAGGCGGCCATCACCGTGACGATCCCCAGGATGTTCGGGTTTACCATCGACTACCTCAAAACCGGTGCGATCCCGGACCACTGGCTGGCCCAGTTGCTCGGCCGGCTGGGCGAAAGGTTCGGCGTCTCCGCCAGCGCCGCCTTTGCCATCGGATTTGTTGCCCTGGGTCTGGCCTCGTGCGTGCTGTACGTCTACTTCCAGTCCTGCCGGGCCTGGATGAACCTCAGGCTGGAATGGCGCTTCCGGCAGGACGCCTTTGATCGCGTCACCCACAAGGGACCGGATTTCTTCAACCGGTTCCGCACCGGCGACCTCGTGACCAGGATGACCGACGACGTTGCCGAGAAGCTCTCCTGGTTCGCCTGTTCCGGCATTTTCAGAACCTACGAAGCCCTCCTGTACATCGGCTTCGTCGTCGCCGCGATGATCACTATCGATCCGGACCTGACGCTGTGGACGACCGGCCCCCTGCCGGTCCTCATTGTCGTCTTCTTCGTCAGCTCGTCGCTGCTGGACAGAAGATACGATCACCTCCAGAAGCGGATATCGAAGTTCAACGACATCATGGAGGCCTGCTTCTCAGGCATCAGGGTCGTAAAGGCGTACGTTCGGGAAGCTGCCCAGAAGCTCAAGTATGAAGGAGCGGCCCGAGATCGTCGACAGGCGGAAATCGACGCCGTCAAGGTGACGCGGGTCGTGGACACTCTGTACAACTACATCTGGCAGTTCGGCGTGGTGATCGTGCTGATCGCTGGCGGCTACCGGGTGTTGCTCGCTGACCTATCGGTCGGTGACCTGGCCACCTTCATTTACTACATCGTGTGGCTCATATTCCCGATGTTCGATATCGGCCAGTTCCTGGTCAAGTCACGGCAGTCGGCGGTGTCAATCAACCGCCTGATAGAACTGGAAAAGGTCCCGCCGATGGTGACCGACACCGACAACGGAGACGGTCACGGCCCCGTCAAGGGAGACCTTGTCTTGAACGACGTCTCGTTCTCGTTCCCGGGTTCGCCGCGCACTATCCTCGCCGACGTATCCCTGGCCGTACAGGCGGGCAGCACCGTCGCCCTCGTGGGCAAGATCGGTTCGGGCAAGACCTGGCTGGTCAACCTCATTCCCCGGCTGGTCGACTGCACGGGCGGCGGCGTGAGGCTTGACGGGCGCGACCTGCGGGAGTACCGGCTTGACGAGCTTCGCCGGAACATCGGGTTTGTGCCGCAGGAACCGATCCTGTTCAGCGACACTATCCGGAACAACATCGTCTTCGGCCGCAAGGAAATATCCGATGCCGTGATCGAGTGGGCCCTCGACGTCGTGCAGTTGAAGGCCGAGCTCGCGGAGTTCCCGAAAGGTATCGAGACGGAAATCGGCGTGCGCGGGATGTCGATTTCGGGCGGACAAAAACAGCGTCTGGCCCTCGCCCGGGCCCTGGTGGGCAAGCCGAGAATCCTCATCCTTGATGACTGCACTTCGGCGCTCGACTCGCGCACCGAGGCCGCCCTCTGGGACAGGCTGCACGAGGTGATGCCCGGCCTGACCGCCGTGCTGATTACCCACCGCCCGGACACGCTGCAACGGGCCGACAGGATTTTCGTGCTCGAGGGCGGCCGCCTGGCCGAAGCGGGCACCCACGACGAGCTGATCACCGCCAATGGGCCGTACACTTCCATGTACAGACGGTACGTGCTCGAAGAAGAGGTGGTCAGCTGATCGCAGTCTCGGACCGATCCCGGGCGAACCATGCGCCCGGGATCGGTCCCCGCCTGTCATCACACGGGATGTCTCGGTTTGCCGTCCGCATCGGCGGCTCCGAAACCGCTTGACAGAGCGCGGGCAATTACGCTTATTCTCAGCCAGCAGACCCCGGTGGCATCCAGGTAAGACTTCGGGAACAGGGGTCACCGTCTGCAGCAACCTTGAAGATTTCGAGCCGGTAGTGTCCCAGGACATCGCCGTCAGACAATCCAAACGGGGAACGACCGTTTTGGTGCCGTATTCCAGAGGTGACCTCCCGGGTCACCTTCTGGATTCATCCACCCACCGGTCTTTGGCGTATAGAATTCGATGAAGCAGATTGAACATGAGCATATCACTCAGCTAAGAGAGGAAGATCACATGAACTCAAAACTGCTCTATCTCGCGGCACCCTTGCTTCTGGTTCTGATGGTTGCCGGCGGCTGCAACATTTTCAGCTGGACGGACAAGGAGAGTGCTGAGTCGCTTATTGAAGAGGGCCGGGAGCATATGCGCGACGCCGAGTATGATCTTGCGGCATCCAAGTTCGCGCAGGCGCTCGAGGAGGAACCGGACAACTCGGAGGCGCGCTACTACCACGCCAAGGCGACCATCCACGCATCCGGATTCAACTCCCTTAACCTCGGCGAAACGATGTCCGAGAGCGATTTCGGCAACGATGACCTGCTTCCCTTCACCGGTTCCGGCTGGCCGGAAGGCGACGCCAGCCGGTTGTTAGGGGCGGTCACTACCGTCTACGACGATCTGAAACCCATTCACAAAGGCCAGACGACCGGGCCGTTTTCCGGTGATGACATTGACCTGGACCTGGCCGTGGCAGCGGGAATCAGGGGCATCCTGTTTTTCCGGGACACGAACGGGGACGGCAAAATCGACGCCGACGATTTCAACCTGCGCATCGAATACCGGAGCAATCACGGCTTTATGATATTGAATCTGCCCGAGTATTCCGCCGGCGCCTCGGCGTCCCCAAGACCGAACCTGAACCCGCCGGCCGGGATGATGCCGCAGGACCCGCTGCCTATCGACCCGGACCTGATAACGGCCTTCAACACCCTGGTCGACAGCGCCGCCATCATCATCGCTGAGTCCAGAGACATTATTACGGACATCCTGACGAAGGATTTTGGACTGGACCCTGCCGAAATCGATGATTTGCTCGAGGAAGTAGTCCTCACCGCCCACTGGTACAGGGTGGCCGACGGCATCGACAACGACGCTGACACCCGCATCGATGAAGAAGTCGTCGACGGCGTGGACAACGACCTCGACGGCCGGATTGACGAAGACAGCAACGGCTGGTATATATTTTAGGCCCCGGTTGGATTATAGGAGATAATGCTATGCCATGGAAACGAATTGCTGTTGCGACCTTTTTGGTCCTGGTAGTGGTTACGGGAGCTGTTTATGCCGGGTCCGCACGCAATGTGCATTTCATTGACGTGCGCGCCCTGGGAATGGGTGGCGCCGGCGTCACGACCTTCGAGGACTTCAGCGCCGTCATGTACAACCCGGCCATGCTGGCCAGGGCCAAGTTCCGACTTGACATTGTCAACGTCCAGCTCCGCCTCGGTAAAGACGTTACCGACATGCTCAAGTTCTACAGCGACAACCAGGAAGTGTTTGACAACTTCCTCGATACCACCAAGGAGGAGCAGGACAAGCTGCTCGACGGCCTCGCACCGTACGATGACAACTGGATGGGGTTCGGCGCCTACCCGCTGCTCGGCCTGACCGTCCCGAACTACGCCGTCGGTATCTACGGCGCCTCCGATGTTGAGTTCAAGGCCGACAAAGGAATCTTCGAACCGCGCATTTACATCGACGGCGTCGCCGATTTCGTGCTCACCGGCGGGGCGGCTATCAACCTGTCCAGGCTGCTCTCGCTCGGCATGATCCCCAACAACCTTTACGGGGGGGCCGCGCTTAAGATCATCAAGCGGTATGAGATACAGGAACTCAGGCTGTCGGCTTCCGACGCCGACCTGGGAACGACCCTGGACACCCTGATCGAGGACTCCAAGGCCGGTTTCGGCCTGGACATCGGGCTCCTGTACGAACTGATCCCCGGCCAGGTCGATCTCGGCGCCAAAGTGGTCGACCTGCTGGCGGATATTGACGGCGAAAAACCCCCCATGCTTGTCAACATCGGCGCCTCGTGGAGAGTCATGAAACGAATTCTCCTGGCCGCGGATTGGAACGACTTCTTTTTCCACAAAGGTGAGAACGTGTTAAACAAGCTCAACTTCGGCGGGCAGGTGGATATCGGGTCGGTGCTGGCCGCACGCGCTGGCATGGGTCAGGGATACCCGTCAATCGGGGCCGGTCTCAACCTCGGCTCCTTTGCTCTCGACGGCGCCATCTACGGCATCGAACGCGGCGACGCCCCCGGCCGCGACGGCGACTACAATTATGCCGTAAGGCTCAAACTGGGCTGGTAACGGCCGGTCCGGGTGACATAACTTCGACCATGCGGCGGGCGGAGATCAGTCTCCGCCCGCCTTTTTACGGCCCCTGACCGCCGCATCACACAGGAAAGGTTTTGCCTTCAGAGAGACAGTCACGTAGCTTTGGATGTTGCACGCACAGATCGGTCGCGTGAACACACAGGAGCGAGGTACCGCAATGGATGGGATTGGAAACGACAGGCGCGATCTTGTTCGCGCCATCTACGAACAGCACTGCTCACAGGCCAGGCACGCGGACAACCTGAGGGTGTATTTTGCGATCGTCTTTGTCTTCCTGTGCGCCGGTGCCCTGGCTGTAAACGGCGGTGCTCTCTTCAATGCCGCCAACCGGCCTCTTGTCGGTTTCCTCGCGGTCATCGCCCTGTTCGGGTTCTTCCTCTGCCTCGGGCTCGAGAGTGTCGCCAGGGGACACTTGGGCGCTGCCGAACTGATCCTGTCGAGGTATGGTTTAGAGCATTATTCAGCCGCGCAGAAGTCTGGCGCCTCGGGCAGGCTTTTCGGTCTTTCAAGACTGGTCCCGCTTCTCTTCCTTTTCTGTTTCAGTTTCCTGCTGTTCATCCTGATTCAGATCGGGCTTCACAACGTCTGGAAAAGCGCCCCCGTTCCGGTGCTGGTTTTGATCATCGGCGCCGCCTTCACGATCCGCGGCAGGGACGGCAGGACCGAACAGGTTCAGCAATCGTAACCCGGCACGATTGTGAAAGTCTGACCGCCTTCTGGATTATTGACACGCCGCCGGCGGCGTGGCGCTGATGAACAGGTAATCGATCAACGCCGTCAGGTCACCGACGTCGATGACGCCGCCCGGGTCACCGTCAACGTTCGCTTCTTCCATACAGGCCGGTGGTGTCGGGGGCGGGATGAGAAGGTAGCGGATCAGGTACGTCAGATCACCGATATCCACAGCGTCATCGTGCGAACCGTCGACGTTGCCCGCCACCCTCACACAGCAACCAGCCTGGTTGAACAGAACAGAGATCTTGTCGCCCCCATCGCTTCCAGACGCGAGATCCAGATCTCCGTCACTGTCGAGATCAGCTGCACAGATCGAGTGATTCGCAACGTATTCGCCAACCGGATAGAACGACGCCGGACCCAGTGTGCCATCCCCGTTATTCAATAGAACAGACACACTCCGGTCCCAACTATTCGGCGCGACCACATCAAGGTCACCATCGCCGTCAAGATCCCCTGCCTGGCATTGCCAGCCACTACAATCTGCGAGATAAGTCAACGGCGACCCAAAGGTCCCAGATCCGCTGTTCAAAATAACAGACACACCTGCGGCACTCACTGTGGCCAGGTCCACGTCTCCGTCACCATCGAGATCCCCCGCCAGACCCCAATACGGATAAGCCATGCTTTCAACTGGATAAACGGTATGGGGTGCAAAGGTAGCGTCGCCCTGGTTCAGCAGAACCGACACATTGCGGGAGTTCGAATTGGCCGTCGCCAGATCCACGTCACCGTCATTATCAAGATCAGCTGCCACCACGGATATCGGATGATCACCAACCGCATATTCGAACGGTCCATTGAAAACCGCACCGCCCGCGTTCAGCAGTACCGACACCGTGTTCGAATCAATGGCGCACGTCGCCAGGTCGAGATGCCCGTCGCCATTAAGATCGGCCGCTAACACGCTTGCAGGCGCATAATCCACAGTACAAGACCAGTGGAATGAGAAATCTCCACTCCCGTCGTTCAGCAACACCGCAATCTGATCGGGGTGACCACCAACCGCCAGATCGAGATCCCCATCATGGTCGAGATCGGCCGCACTCAACGACACCGGCCAAAACAGAGGTAGATAGAGCGAATCAGAAGTG
Source organism: Acidobacteriota bacterium (assembly GCA_035529075.1). Taxonomy (NCBI): domain Bacteria; kingdom Pseudomonadati; phylum Acidobacteriota; species Acidobacteriota bacterium. Next base: position 31,286 of record DATKXK010000008.1, read on the forward strand.
AACACTCCATCGCCACGGTTCCAGAGAACCGCAATCGTCGAGAAGTTCATATTGGCGGTGACCAAATCCAGATCACCATCAGCATCAAGATCCGCCGCCAGTACTGAGTAGTGATCTCCATGGCTAGCGGCATAATCGACATAGGGGGCAAAGGTGCCGGCACCACCAGCCACCGCCACTGTGAATGACCAGATATAGGAGCGCTCCGGCGGCTCTCCTGCCAGCGACCTGATACCGGCCGTCAACACCACCGTCATCACCTCACCCACCGCAAAGCCTGCAAACGGCTCAAACAGGACTGTCCTGCTCGAACCCTCGTAGCTTAACACTCCCATATGCAATCCCGTACAGCGGCCGTGCACCACAAAGGTCGTGTCGGTCATCGTCGACTCGTCCATGTCCACATCAAAGGTCACCGAGATAGCAGTCCCGGCTGGCACGTTCAACTCGTTCTGACCCGGCGAGGTGGCCACAACCACGGGCGCCTCAGCCGAAAATGACAGATTGCCAACAGGAATCAGAAAAAGTACCAGTACGAAGTATCGCAACATAACTCCCCCGCTCGCTTAGCCCGGAGCGTCAACCCCTCTACCCATACATAATATACCAACCGCGAGATTTGTCAAGCAGCCGGTCAGGCCGCACGGACAGGTCGGCTTTTAAGTCGTTGGGATAAAACGGGCTATAAATGCCGAAGGGGGGACTCGAACCCCGGACTCGCCTTGTGGCACAAGGGCTTACACCCTGTTGTGACCATGTTGTGACCGTTTTCCCTGATCTCAGTGAGAGGCAGCCGAAAAATAAACTGTGTTCTGCATAAATAATCGTAGGTTTTTGTCGAATGAAAGGGTATAGTGTTTTGTTAGCATTCATTTGAGTTCGACCTTTATCGTAGTCTTGTCCTAATCTACAACTCTCCGCTAAAGCGTAATCTCGAACGGATCGCGCAATTACGCGCAAGATGTCATTTATCTTGAAGTACCTGATCTTTCGGATCGCAGTTCACTTCGGGATAAGCAACAATGGAGTGTAGAGTGAATATCTACATCGGAAACATGTCGTTTGACACGACAGAAGCTCAGTTACGCCAGGCCTTCGAGGGTTATGGTGAAGTCTCAACGATCAACATCATTACGGACAAGTACAGCGGCGAGCCGAGAGGCTTCGCGTTTGTCGAGATGTCTGCTAAGAGCGAGGCTATCGCTGCCATCAGCGGCCTGAACGGCCAGGATCTGAATGGACGCGCGTTGAATGTCAACGAAGCAAAGCCACGCGCCCAAGGCGGCAACCGCAGCGGTGGCAATGGCTACCGCAAGTCGTACTAACGGCGACGCAATGAGACCCGTGAGAACTCTTTCACGGGCTTGATTTTGAAGGAGACCGGCCTCTGGACGGTCTCCTTTTCATATTCTGTGGTTCTCGACACGGCTGTCAGCGTGCGAAAAGCCGAACGCCGTCTCAAGCATCAGGCAACGCCGGTACGTGGAATGCTGAGGGAGGAACAGGCCTTCTCCACCGACAAGAGATAGGCGTTGGGATCGTGGTGTATTGCTCCCTCCGGCAGCCAATCCCAAAACTCGCCGAGATCCGTGCGTATCCTCTCCACAAAGAATCCAGGGATCTCCGTTGTCTCTTGTTCGAAGAAACGCCGGAACTGCCGGTCGGAGTTCAGTTGCCGCCGTATCTGGGTAAAGTACTTGACTCGGCCATAGCGTTCTGATGAGAACCCGCGAACGACATTCAGCCACCTTGGAATTGTCTCTCCGTTTGCCAGGAACCGTCGAAATATCAGGCGGGGGGAATACGAGTACTTCGTGACATCAATGAGAAGATCATAAAACTCCAGCCACGAGTAGTTTTTCGGCTTGATGTTCATCTGGATGTTGCTGAGAAAGTGAAATGGGAACGGCAGCACCCGATTAGCTCGCTGAAATTCCAGATTCAGTGGCGCCGCCTGTCCAAACGCCGAGAGCATAGAATAGGCCGGAAAAGCCCCCGGACTAAGGTCCAGGAACCGCTTGGTGAGTTCGAACGGCGCCGATCCTTCGTCGCTGTCGAGTCCAAATATATGATTGGTTTGCACATACGGGATATGTCGCAGGATCATGTTGACATGATCGGAAACCTTTATAACCTTATCCATCCCCGTCGTCTTCCCGGTCTTTGACTTCTTGCCCATCTCAAACCACGACTCTATGCCCGGCAGCAGCGCCTTGAAACCATTGCGCTTCAGTCGCTTCACACGGGACTCCGAAAGCAGAGACAGCGTAGATTCGGCAATGAAATCGATACGACCCGGTGGTACCGCTTCCTCAATGGCATCCATGCAAAGATCGAAGCGGACCCCGAAGTTAGGGTCGTGCCACGCCACCCGGGGGCGCTTCAACCTGCCCAGCAGAAAACGCAGGTCTTCTTTCATCGCATCAGGATCCAATGGCTGATAGGGCACAGTGGAATCGATACAGAAGTCACAGGAATACGGACAACCCAGGCTGCTCAAGAGGGGCACTATCTTAATGAAAGGCGCCTTGCTGATACTCTGCTCTATGAATTTCCAGCGCTCGCTCACGCCCGGCAGCCGGGTCGGATGATGATCGGCTGAAAGGTGCAAACCAACGGGTCGGTGGCGGGCGCAATCCCCCAGGACATCCAGAATCATGGCTTTATCTGTGAACCCGAGCACATAGTCAAAGTACTTCTGAGCGTCCTGCGGGTAGCAACGGGCATGCGGTCCGCCAATGGCAGTGACCGCACCTCGCGATCGGAACAAGTTACTGAGGGCGTAGGACAGCAAAGCCGCTTCGGTGAATGAACTGACAAAAACGAGGTCAACCTTGCCCGGCAGTTCCTCGACCAGATTCTCCCGACCCGTATATGTGACCAACGTGACTTCATGGCCCTGTTCTTCGCACCACGTGGCAATGACCTGAGGCATGATACTGACGAAGTTCGCACCCATGACACGCATCCACATGGTCCGCGTCGGGGCTTTGGCAATGAGATCGATAATACCGATGGAGAGCTTTCTCACATTACTTGGCTCCTACGTTGACTACTACTGGCACGACCATGTGGACCACGCCACGGTCGCAAGATGCTTCTGCAATTAAAACCACCTTAACTTAACCGAGGAGATGCCCTAGAGTCAGCCTGCAGTTCCGACTGAATCGATCGACGACGCCCACAGGACCCGAGATGCCCAATGCCGAACTACGGGGACTGAGTGATTGTACTTGCATCGCCAACCCATCTATCCATAGAAAATACACCCGCTGTAAGGTTTGTCAAGGAGCCGGTTGGGCCGCAGGGACGAATCAGCGTTAAGTCGTTGCGATAAAACAGGCTATAAATGCCGAAGGGGGGACTCGAACCCCCACTCCCTTGCGAGAACTGCGCCCTGAACGCAGCGCGTCTACCAGTTTCACCACTTCGGCATCTCAATGACGTTATCTAAGATAATCGGTTTGGCTGCACGGGCAAGCAGATTTTCACGGTTGGTCCAAAGTCATGGCGGCGGAGTTGCGGCGGCCGGATTCACCGGATCGCAGTCAGAGCGTATCGGCCGCGCTGCGGCCGTCAAAAGCTTCTCCGAGCCGGTTTTCACCGCGGAAAAAGCCGGTCGAGAAAGTGAACTCATCACCCAATCGAGGTACCGCACGGACACACAAGGCGCTCTCCAGCTTCTTCCACGTGGAGGTGGGTCGCTCCGGCCAGAAATCGCGGTTGCTCCTCTGACCGCCTTCAAACAGGTGCAGGAACACCCGATACGTCGTCGCCACGTCCTCCCGGGCGAGGAAATTCATCACGAAGTACGTCGAGTCGCCGACGCTGGTATAGACGCACGAGCGCAACTCTATCTGCTTCTGGTAGGCGTGAGCACCGCCCGGTATGGGGACCTCGTGCCAACCGGCCCGGTCGACGTTCACATACCCGCCCAGCAGGCGCTGCCCGACCGAATCAAGAAACGGCGTGACTGCCCTCACCCGGGCCAGAAACAGCAGACTGTCGGCGACACTCATGCCGGTGAAGTTGTATTGCCTGTCCGCCGGCGGCCCGCCCGGATCGACAACTTCATAGAGGTTCATCCCGGGCCGGTTGACAAACAGGGCGGTGTCGGACACGACCATCGTATCGTACTGAAGGTACCTTGTGGTAAAGCGGTCGGGATAATTGCTCCAGTTGATCTGGACCAGGAACAGGGAATCCTTCCTGCGAGGCATGTAGTAGTTAACAGGATCAAAAATATTATGCCTCAGCACAGTGTGGAAGATATACGGGTCGCTGAACCCCTGGAGGATGCCCAGCAGTTCGTAGCGCTGCGCGAACCGCGCGGCCGGATGAGAATACAGCTCACTGGTGGCGATAAAGGTGTAGACCGGGTAAAACGAGGTGAACTCGTAATGGCCCGTCAGGAAGACCGTCCCGGCCCGTGCAGCCATTTCAGACGCATCAGTGCCCCACGTCGGCACGACCGATTCCCTGGCTACACGAACCATCTTCTCGTTTCCCAACCCATTGATATTGTGGAGGAATACAAGCAACACCAGCGACAGCAGCACGGGCACCACGATGCGGGCTTTTGAGAAGAGCCGTGCGCGTCGAATCACGCCGGCCGCGGCCAGGCCGACAAACGGCCCCCAGAGAAGGTGGACGAAGTCCTTGGCCTTGATGAGATTGACGGGCAGGGTGAGGGCTCCAAGGACAGATCCTACAAGCAGGAAAAACACAACCGAACCCAGCAGGAGCAGAAGCCCGCGCCAAAGAGGCGCGGTGTACCGTCGCAATGCATAGACAATCGCTCCCAGAAACAGCAGGCCGGGCACTGAAAACTCCATGTATTTCACGATCACGCCGGTACAGCCGAGATGGTGCCAGCCGCCCCGCGAACGATCTATCCCGTACTGCGCTATGGACACGACCACCGGAAGCCAGTACGGCATAGAGAGGATTGCGGCTACGACCAGGACGCCGAGAGCCGACTTCCATCTGAATCCGCGCCCGCCGTTCACGTACTTCCAGAATGGACCCAGCACAAGCCGGGCAAGCAGCAGGAAACCGCCGATGAAGAACGGATAGAAGTAAGTCGAGAAGATGACCGCGCCGATTATCCCCCCCGTGAGATAGAATTGCCACGATGTCCTGGTGTTTTTCACCCGCTCGATATAGAACAGCCACCAGGGGATAAACAAACTGTTGGCCAGAAACGCATGCGGCACCGACTGGACATAGGGAATGCCGAACGAACAGACAAGAAAGTTGCCGAGCGTGATCAGAAACGCCTGGAGAGGGCCGACCAGCTTGCGCCAGAACCAATAGAGAAGAAACGGGCCGACGAAGTAGATCAGCATACTGCCGATCTTGAGCATCTTGTAGGCCTCGACCGAGAAGAGACGCGCGTACAGGGACAGCAGGTAATAGTAGACGGGCGGATAGAAAACCGGCAGGCTCTTATAGTAGTAGTCACCGGGTATGATAAACCGCACGAACTTGACAATCATGGCGTGCCGGAACAATTGATCCCCGAGGAAGCCGTACAGGTTGTATGGCGTACCGGCATACATGAGAGCCATTTCGATAACGCCGTACACTGACAAGCAGCCAAGAAGGATCAGGACCCTGGCCCGCCAGCGCAACCGGGCCACCCAGACGGCAATGACAGCCGCAAAGAACATCACCGCCCAGGCATCCATCCAGATCAGGTCGTAAATCAAGCCGTTTTCGGTGAACCGCCTGGCCGGAAACGAACGAGCAAAGAGAAAGACCGCGAAGACGGCAAACAGCACCAGAATGCCGGCAGCCGGCAGGAGTGATCTTGTTCGCGCTGAGAGTTTCATCTGAGTGCACGCCTCTATGACCAGCTATAATAACCCGTCTCAGCGCACGGAGTCAAACCAAAACTTCCGCCGAATGGCGGCAACGGCGTGGATAATGTTGACATGGGGGCCCGCCGTGTATATCCTTGTGCATCTCAGCAACCGGGATTGACACATCCTCTGCACCTGCCTTACACAGGTCGCAGGAGACGACGGGTGCATGAGCTTCGTCGGGTGACGGACCGATCCGTGCCCGATGAAAACCGGGCGGGGGCGCCTGACCGGCAGGAAGGGACTGAGAACAATGTGGCGTTTCGATCCTGAAGAGTCCAGGCACTTTTTTCTTCTCTATTGCGCAGGTCTGGCCGTCACGCTGGTTGTCCTTTTCTGGAAATTTATCATCTCGGACCGGATGCTGTTTGGCAATGACATCCTGAGTTACGGCATATTCCACAGAACACTGCTGAGGGACTACTTCGTGGCGCACGGGGGCATACCGCCGTGGAATCCCTACATCCTCTGCGGTCTGCCCTTTGTCGACGCCATCCACGGCGGCGCGCTTTACCCGCTCACGATTATCGACTTCTGCGGCAACATGTTCCGCATGATCGGGTACAATTTCATACTTCATTATTTCCTCGCCGGCGTTTTCACGTACCTTGCCGCCCGCCAACTCCGCCTGTCCAAACTGGGAGCGGCCATGGCCGGACTATCGTACGCCCTTGCTCCCTGCCTGATAAGCTGGGTTGCGGCCGGTCACGATGGCAAGCTGTATTCGGCCGCCTTTTTTCCCCTCGTGGTGCTGTTTCTTGACCGTTTGTTCGAGCGTCGGCGCATCCTGGACGCCGCCATGCTCGGGCTGGTGTATGGTATCATCATCCTTACCCCGCACCTTCAGATGGCTTATTATGTCCTCTGGTTCATCGTCATCTACTCGGTCTATAAACTGGTTGGATTGTACCTCCGGTCGCGGTCGATTCGGGCGTCGGCGGCCGGCACGGCACTGGTGGTGGCAGCCGTGGCCCTGGGGCTATGCGTCTCCGCGGTCCAGTTTCTGCCCAGCTACACCTACATCCCGAACCACACACCCCGCGCCACGTCGTCCAAAGGATACAAGTACGCCAGCCTGTTCTCGCTGCGCGCCGAGGAGGCGTTTTCGCAAATCGTACCCGAATTCTGCGGCCTTGACGATAGAAACGGTCCCCGCCGCTACTGGGGCAAGGCCGCGTTCAAGGACAACTCCGAGAGCGTCGGGACGGTGACCCTGTTTGTCGCCCTGCTTGCCTTTCTCACCAGGGGCCGCAGGCGCAAGTACTTCTGGGGAGGACTGGCAGTGGCGACGTTCCTGTATGCGATGGGGCCCGCCACTCCCCTGCTGAGACTGGTGATAGCAGTTGTCCCGTATGCGGACGCCATGGAAGCCCCCTCGACAAGCGCCTTCATCTTCGTCTTCAGTGTCGCCGTGCTGTCAGGTTTGGCAGTACAATCCGTCCGCGAAGGGCGCTCACCCGAGCGCCGCCGCATCGGCAGGGCCTTCCCGATAGTCCTCTGGGGTGTACCCGTGATCCTCCTGGCGGCAACGGTGCTCTTCAGCCTGTTCGGCGAAGACATGCTCATGGGCTACAGCAAGGTTTTCCATCCCTCCATCATCCCGACCGACGAGGCAACGCCGGCGAAATGGTCGAAGGCCGTCGCCAACCTGCCGAATCTCAAACACGGCCTGTGGCTGGCGACATTCTTCGTGGGGCTGGGCGCTCTGCTCATCCATGCTTCGCTGAAGGGCAGCCGTCTGAAACACCTCCTCTGGCTCATACCCGTTGTCGTCATCGTTGCCGATAGCAGTTTCGACCGACGATTCATTCGCCTTTTTAACCAGGACAGGTTTTCTGTTGGTCTGCCGCTCGCGGAGATCATCGCCGATCAGGATGTCTGGGGGCGCACGACCGGGTTCGGCAGTTGTCACCATGCCTTCCAACTGGGTTACTATGGAATCGAAAGTCACATCGGCGTTCATGGGAAGGAACCCGTCTGGTACCACGGTTTCATTGGTGAATACAGCGGCTGGAACTACTTTCATCCACGGGTGATTAACCTCACCGGAACACGCTATATCGTCTGTCGAGCCTCTGATATCCTGCCGCCAGACACGATGGGGCCTGTTCCGCTTGACACGATAGGCAGGTTCGAAAGGTACGTAGTGCTTGAAAACAGGAACGCCTTTCCTCTGGCCTATCTGGTCAGCCGGTACGAAGTGATGCCCACCAGGAAGCACGTCTACCATGAAGTTATCCTGGGACAGGAGAATCTTCGCGAAATCGTGTACCTCGAAGAGGAACCGGAGCTGGCCGTGTCACCGCAGCCGGACGACACCTCGTGGGCACGGGTCACGCACCGGGGGATTGATTCCGTCGAAGTCAGCGTAAGTTGCACCACCAACAAACTGCTGGTTCTCACCGATACGTATTACGACGCCTGGCACGCGTTTGTCGACGGCGTCGAGCGCAGGATCTACATGGCCTACGGCGCCTTTCGGGCCGTAGAAGTGCCCGCCGGCAGCCGAAAGGTGGTCTTCACGTACTACTCGTCCATGTACGAACTCGGCAAGGCGCTGACCCTGGCCGGTTTGCTGATTGTCCTTGCCGTCCTGGTCCTGAATGGCCTTCAGTCGCTCCGGCGCAAAGCCCGGCCGGGCCACAGTCTCTGAACGCTCCGGTCAAAAGGGGAATAAAAAAAAGCCGCTCCGGCTGGAGCGGCGTGCTGTCATTTATCAATAAGGGGTCAGTTCAGGTACGCCCGAAGCGACCGGCTTCGGGAAGCGTGTCTGAGACGGCGGATCGCCTTCTCCTTGATCTGGCGGACGCGCTCCCGGGTGAGCGAGAACCGGGCTCCGATCTCCTCAAGCGTGAGCGCCTTCTCATGATTCAGCCCGAAATACAGATTGATCACCTCCGCCTCGCGCGGGGTCAGCGTATCCAGGGCTTTTTCGATTTCGACGCGAAGTGAACTGTCCAGGAGCGCTTCGTACGGTGACGGCTGGAATTCATCCTCAAGGATATCGATCAGCGAATTGTCCTCGGACTGCGTGAACGGTGCGTCGAGCGACAGGTGCGAATTCGATATCTTGAGAGTGTCCGATACCTCACCCTCCGATAACTCCAGTTCCTTGGCGATTTCAACCGGCGACGGCAGCCTTCCCAGATTCTGCTCCAGGCGACTGGCCACCTTGCCGATTTTGTGCAGCGTCCCGACCCGGTTGAGCGGGAGGCGGACAATCCGGCTCTGTTCGGCCAGCGCCTGAAGAATCGCCTGACGAATCCACCAGACCGCGTAACTGATGAACTTGAACCCCCGGGTCTCATCGAACCGTTTGGCCGCTTTGATCAGCCCGATGTTTCCTTCGTTGATCAAATCGGCGAGCGACAGACCCTGGTTCTGATATTGTTTCGCTACCGAGACGACGAAGCGCAGATTGGCCTTTGTCAGTTTCTCCAGAGCTCTCTTATCGCCCTGCTTTATCCTTCGTGCCAGGCGCACTTCCTCTTCCGCGTTGATGAGCGGTGTCTCTCCAATCTCGCGAAGATACAGATCGAGCGAGCGATCCTCATCACGATATTTCAGAGACTGTTTGGCCACGTCTCTCTCTCAGCTCCTGTTTCGCAAAAGGTTGCCAGTAGCTACTGCCGGTCCGGGGAAGCCACGCCTCACAAAACGCCAAGGCCGGCCTTATATTCACTAAAGCCGGCAAATCTTGCGCGCAATTGTCCCGTCCGGTTCCTGTACGATAAACGCAATCTTATTCTTAGAGTTCCCGATAGCTTCGGCTATCCGCCTGATGTCAGCGACCGATGAGACCGGCTCATTGTTGGCCTCCATGATAACCGTGCCCTCGGCGATGGAGGCGCGGTCGGCCGCCGTGCCCGCGTATACGCGAGCGACGTACACACCGTTGACGTGCCTGGCGCCTATATCCCGGGCCAGCTCGGGCGTGAACGTAACCAACTCCATCCCCAGCCAGCTTGCGTAGAAGACCTCCTGAGGTTGCTGACTCTCGCGCAGGGCCGTCAGTGAGGCATCGCGGTCGGCGATCGCGGCGGTCAGGTCGAGTGGCTCACCGTCACGGATAATCTTCACCGGCACGATCTCGCCGCGCTCCACGGTCGATACGAGCACCGAAAACTGGCTGGTATTGAGTACGTCCTGGTCGTTGAAGCTCACCACGACGTCTCCGCGACGGATACCGGCACGCTCGGCAGGTGAATTGGAAAAGACCGAGTCGATATGCACCCCGCGCACGGCCGGAAGACCCTGCCGCTTGGCTTCCCGCTCGGTCACGTCGGAAAGCTGCACTCCCAGCCAGCCGCGCTCCACTTCACCGGTCGCGATCAGGTCAGGCACGATTGCCTTGGCCATGTCGATCGGGATGGCGAAGCCGATTCCCACTGAAGAACCGGTCGGACTGGATATGGCCGCGTTGATCCCGATGCACTCACCTTTGAGGTTCAGAAGCGGACCGCCGGAGTTGCCGGGGTTTATCGAGGCATCAGTCTGTATATAGTCCTGGTATGCGGGAGAGCCCTCACCAAACCGGAGGTTGCTCCTACCCTTGGCCGAAATCACGCCCACCGTGACCGAGCGGTCAAGCCCCTGCTGGGGAAACGGGTTGCCGATAGCGATGGCCCAGTCTCCCACCTTGATCTTCTCGGAGCTACCCAGCGGAATAACGGTTATCTCTTCCTCCGGATCCACCTTCACGACGGCTATGTCCGTCTGGGGATCGGAGCCGACCAGTTCGGCCGGATACTCGTAGCCGGCGGATGTCCGCACCGTTAACTCAAGGGCGTTCGCCACGACGTGAGCATTCGTCAGAATGTAACCATCCTCACGAAAGAAGAACCCGGAACCAAGCGAGGTCGAATACAGTCCGCCCTGGAACCACCACGGCAGCTCCTGGCTGCGCGTTCGGGCCGAGATGTTCACCACCGCATCGGTCGCTTGTTCCACGACCGCTACGAACGGAGACTCCATCTCGCCGCCCCGGTCGACCACCGGGAAGGCACTGGTTTGGGCCATGCTCGCCGGCGCATCCGCGACGGAACGCGGCGAGAAATCGAGATTGGATGCTACGAGAATCCCAATCAGGGTAAAGGCCAGTGCCACCAGGACGAGCGTTACTGCCCCGTGCCCCCTTCGGTTCTTACCCTTGGGGAAGAAAATAGACTCCGCCAAGCTACCTTTCTACCTCCAATCGGCCAAGCTAATTAATATACTAACCACTCTCCAGCCGGTCAAGCGATATTTGATCACTGCCCGGCCTCTTGTCTTTCTCCCACCCAAAGACTTAAACGAACAAATCCCTCCCGATGATGCAAATTTCTTGCCCCACACCCTTCAGCCGGACGGCCAACTGCCGGCCTGAACCGCACTTCAGGCCGAACATCGCTCTTGCCGCCGCGGTCGGGCAGGTTCGGCCACCTGCTGCCGACCGCCGGGATCACTTTATATTCTTGTAGGCCATTGACTTTTGGCCCCGGCCGCAATACCTTTGGCCCTGAAATGGCGTCGCTATCCGTTGCAAGAGAGGCAATTGCGGAAGTGGGGCGCCGGCTGAGCGACCGGGGTTTGCTGGCAGGGACCCAGGGCAATATCTCCGTCCGCCTGGATTCCGAGCGGATTGTCGTAACGCCCGGCGGCGTATCCAAGGGCCGCCTCTCACCGCGAGACATGATCACCGTCAACCTGACGACCGGAGCCAAGCTTCAGGGACCGGGCCGGGCCTCATCGGAGTTGCCGATGCATCTGTTTGTGTACAGAAACCGACCTGACATTCTCGCCTGCGTTCACGCTCACCCGCCGTATGCCACCGCCTTCGCGGTCGCAGGTGTTCAATTGGCCGAGGATTTCCTGCCCGAGGTCGTTCTGTCTGTCGGCAGGGTTCCCCTGACCGACTATGCTCCCCCCGGCACCCAGGCCGTCCCGCAAGCCCTCGCACCGTTCATAGCGGACTGTAACGCCTTCCTGCTTCGCAACCACGGCCTGCTGACAATCGGCCGGACTCTCGAAGAAGCGTACAACCGACATGAGACGGTCGAGCACTGCGCTCGCATCGCGCATCTGTCGTCGCAAATAGGAGACCCTCACGGCATTCCGGCCGACGACTACGAGCGGCTCAGCAAAATCCGCCGCGAGGGAGAAAAGACGCAAGATAACTGATACCGAGTCATCGATGGCAATCAAAAGGATTTTGATCGACAAGGCCAATCGGCTCTACCAGATGCCGCCGCACATTCTTGCCTTCGTGCAATCCGAGAAGAAGCGCAAACTGATCAAGCGGCCTGAACTGATTGACCTGGCGTCCTTCACCTGGCCGGTCCCTTATGAATCCGACTCGATCCCTGATCCTGACGATCTCCGACCGGCTTCCCGGGAACGCCTGAATAATCTCAAAGAGGAACTGGCCGCCTGGATGACTTCGTGCCACCGGGTACGCCTCTCCCCTGAGCCCGAAATCTTCATCGGGGGATCGGTCACCTGGCTGACGCACTGCCTGGCGCAGGCCTACATCAATTACGGCGATATCGCCTTCGTGCCCGACCCGGCCGTACCGCTGTATCGTCAGGCCGTCACGGCCTCGGGCGGCGAGCCGATTGGCTATACCATGGCCGAGGCCGGCGGCTGGCTTCCCTCCTTTGACCGGGTTCAGACGCACCTGGGCCGGGTCGCCCGCCTCCTATTTCTCAATTCACCACACAACCCGACGGGCGCCGTCCTTGGCGAGAAAGAGCTGGCGGATCTGGTCTGGATTGCGGCGCGAGAGAATATCCCTGTCATCAATGACGCCGCTTACCAGGGCATCTCCGATCGCGTTCCCACGTCACTCCTGGCCGTCGACGGCGGCAAGAAGGTGGGAGTCGAGGTGTACTCCTTTGCCTATCGCTTCGGCCTGCCCCCCATTCCGTTCGGGTTCGCCGCCGGAAACCGGGAGATCATTCGAGGTCTGAAGGCCGCAGCCGGCCTGGTGCCGCCGCACATTCCGGATTATTACGTCACCTGGGCGCTCAGGGCGATTCGCCAGTTCCCCTCGGGCAGCCTGAAAACCTGCCGCAGTGAACTTCACCGGGCACTGGCTGATTCCGCCAAGCTCCTTGACCAGCTATCCCTCGAAGGATGTGGTTTTGACACTGTCCCGTTCATTTGGACGCGAGTTGAGCGCCGGAGCAGCGCCGTCACGGCGGCACGAATCCTTTACCGACGCTATCGCATCCTCGCCGCACCCGGCACCGGCTTTGGCGAGAACGGTCAGGGATACCTTCGCTTCTCCCTGACTGCCGGCCGCAAGGCATACCTTGACGCCGCTGCCCGCGTAAGGCGAAGAACAAAACTGCTGCATCCCCGGGAGCCTGAGCTATGAAGGATCTGCTGCGCCTGTGCGGGCTTTCCTTTTACGGCTATCACGGCGTCAGCACAGCCGAAAAGGAGACGGGACGCGTCTTCGAGGTCGACTGCGAGCTGGAAATGGACCTGGCCGAAGCCGGGCATTCCGACCGGCTGGCCGACACCGTCGATTACGGTCGCGTCTATGGCCTGATACGAGACACTGTGGAAGGAAAAGCATACTCCCTCATGGAGACATTGGCCGGAGAACTGGCGGCGAAGTTGCTTGACAGCTTCCCCGTATACCGAGTAACTTTGAAGGTCCGCAAGTTGCACCCGCCGCTTGCCGGACAGGTCAGGTACATTGAAGTGGAGGTTACGCGACACCAGGGAGATACGGCCAAGCTGACCGGGTGGGATGCCTCGGAGCCGTAAGGAATCACCATGGCAGAAACCGTTTACATTCTTCTGGGATCCAACGTCGGCGATCGCGAAAAATGTCTCCGGACAGCGCTTAAGCGCCTGGAGTCGCTTGAAGGTATGGAGGTCGTCGCCGTCTCGGCCGTGTACGTCTCTCCCGCCGAGGATATGGAGGAGGGCACCCCGGCCTTTCTCAATCAGGTGATCAAAGGCGAATACAGTTACTCGCCGTACGAACTGCTGCGCGCCGTGGAGAAGATCGAGCACGACCTCGGGCGAACCGAAAAGGGAGAAAACCTTCCGCGGACCATCGACCTGGACATCCTGCTGTTCGGTGAGCAGTTGATCGACTCGGAATCATTGTGTATACCTTACCTGCAACTGCTCAGCCGCGCGTTTGCCATGGTTCCGCTGCTGGAGATCGACCCCCACCTGCGGCATCCGGCCAGCAAGCGGCCGATCGCCGAATTCCTCACCGACGAGGATCGCCGCAAAGTCATGCTGTACAAGGACCATGTCGCCCGAAACGTTTGAGCCCAACTACATCGCGGTCGAAGGCGTCATCGGGGCGGGCAAGACGTCGTTCGCCCGCATGCTGGCCGAACGGGTCAACGCCGAACTGATTAACGAGGAAGTATTCGAGAACCCGTTCCTTGTCGACTTCTACAGGAACCGAAAGCGATACGCGCTCCCCTGCCAGTTGTACTTTCTTATCTCCCGCTTTCACCAGCAGCAGCAGTTGACGGTGCGGGACCTGTTCGCCCAGCGCGTTGTCTCCGACTACCTTTTTGCCAAGGACGCCATCTTCGCGTCCGTAAACCTGTCCGAACGGGAACTGATTCTCTACAACAAGATTGCCCCGGCTCTGCTTCAGGACATTCCGCGCCCCGACCTGGTCATCTATCTCCAGGCCGGCACGCCCGTCCTGCTCGAACGCGTGCGCAAACGCAACGCACCGTTCGAGAGAACGATCGATCTCGAGTACCTTGAGATGCTCAATAACGCGTACGATTATTTCTTTTTCCACTATGCCGAAACGCCCCTGCTGGTCGTCAAGACGGATGAGATCGACTTCGTAAACACGCCGGAACATTTTGACGACCTCATCGACCAGATACGCAAACCGATCTCCGGAAAGAAGTACTACGTTCCGGCCGGGGATTTCGCACCACGGTGACCGCCAATGTCAGTTGTCAAAAAGACGAAGAAGATAACCGTTCACACGTTCGCGGACAAAAAGGCCCGGGGCAAGAAGATCGCCGTCCTGACGGCTTATGATTGCATCACGGCCCGCCTGCTTGACCAGGCCGGTATCGACTCGATCCTGGTCGGCGATTCGGCCGGCAACGTCATTCACGGCTTTCGCTCCACCCTTCCCGTCACCATGGACATCATGGTCGCCCACACCGCCGCCGTGGCCCGCGGCACTGAAACGGCCCTTGTCGTTGCCGATATGCCCTTCCTATCGTATCAACCGTCGGAGGAAACGGCCATCCGCAACGCCGGCCGTTTTCTCAAGGAGGGAGGGGCGGAGGCGGTCAAGATGGAGGGCGGTCTGGAGATGGTGCCGACGGTTCGACGGCTCGTGGAATGCGGCATTCCCGTCATGGGACACATCGGCATGACGCCGCAGTCGATTCACCGCCTGGGCGGACCCAGGGTACAGGGACGCGGCGAGGAATCACGCGCCTACCTGCTTGAGTCGGCGCTGGCCCTGGAAGAGGCCGGCTGCTTTTCGATGGTGCTCGAACTGATCGAAAAAACCACGGCCGCCCGGATCACAGCCGAATTGAAGACCGCCGCCACCATCGGTATCGGCGCCGGACCGGACTGCGACGGTCAGGTGCTGGTGATAAACGACATCCTCGGCCTCCGCGAACCCGGATTCAAACCGAAGTTCCTGCGCGAGTATGCGGACCTGTCCACCGCCATCACCGACGCCGTGGAACGCTATATCAGCGACGTCGAAAGCGGCGGCTACCCGGGTGACGATGAATCGTACAGTGACAACTAGCTCCGCTGACTGACCGGCCGCGGCGATCCCTCGCCCGCACACGCCGACATTATACACGCACCGGATGAACAAATCGAAAGGGCCGCCCGTGGGGGCGGCCCTTGAAGTCAAGGCGAAAGCAGAACACTCAGGCTCTGCTCTTTCTATCCTTTACGGACAAGCGTTCAGTGGCGGAGCCGGCTTGGTAATGAACAGGTAGTCAATCAGCGCCGTCAGGTCGCCAATGTCGATGACTCCCTCCGTATCACCGTCAATG
>DATKXK010000009.1 GCA_035529075.1 Acidobacteriota bacterium
GTCCACAATTTCGCACTTTCCGATGAAGAGAACGAGCCAACCGGAGGTGGCGTGATTGTCGGCCTGACACCGCAAGCGAAGATGGGTTTTGACCGGCAGTCCAACCGGGTCTATTTCGGAAAGAACAGCGACACGGTGATCCACTGGCTCGCCGGTGACGGGGGCAAGGTCGAGTCTTTTTCGTTCACCGGGGAACGGCGACCAGTAAGTGAGGCGGACAAGAAGAACCACTTCGCCAAGTTCGACATCCCGGAGGAACAAATGGCCCCGATGATCGGGGCGCTTCCTGACCAGATGGCCTACTACAATCGAATCCAGGTTGTAGATAGTCTGGTGTACATGTTCAGTGCCGAAAGTATTAGTCACGCTCAGACAGGGCAGGTCGTCAATGTCTTTTCCCCGGATGGTCGGCATCTGTACTATGGCCGAATTCAGGTGGAGGAAGGGTGGCATATCTATTCCGGCCCTGATAACCTGCAATTGGCCCATGGGTCTATTTACGCGGTGCAGGAGAACGACGCAGGAGACAAAAAAATCGTCAAATACAGGATAGTACTCCCTCGATCGTGAGTTATCGGGCCGGTACAATCGGCGCGGGTCAGCTTAGCGCTTACATTCATACAGTAGTAGTAAGGAGAAAATAGATGGAAACAGATGATCAGAACCTCGGTTCAGATGCGACTGCTAAGCAGGACGAGAAGGCAATTCTGGAGGTGATAGAGCAGTTCGCCGAAGGAATTCGCAAACTGGATCCACACCTGGTTTCCTCGGTATTTCATCCTAAAGCTCTGTCGTTCAGCATTACCCCCCGTGGTATTTGCATAGAACCCGTGGAAGCTTGGCCGGAGATACTCAGGAAGGCAAGGGAAGATAGCGATCACCTTTTCCGAGAGAAGTTCTCAGTCCAGACTCTGAATATCGATATAGCCGGCACCGCGGCGAGCGCCAAGGTTGAGTGGGAATTCGAGAGCTCCAAGATTATAGACTTCTACAATCTTCTTGAAATGGAAAGCGGCTGGTTAATAACAAATCAGGTTTACGACACTTCTCCCCTGAGTAAAGTAGACTGAATAGCTTTGAAGCCCAATGCGCTGACCCAATTGGGCCGAAAAAAACGGTCACGATTTGGTCACAATACGGTGTAAATCCTTGTCCCACAACGCAAGTATGGGGGTTTACTTCGCCGAGTTCAGCATCTGCGACGCCCCCCGCCTCCACCAATTTAACTTATTACAATTCCACAACTTGCAAGCGGGACGGGAGTATTATACCCCCCACCCTTGCCTTTGTAAGCCTATATCCCCCAATAACACCGAATAACGTGACAACGTATTGGTCACGATTCGGTCACAGTGTCACGACGACACCCTCTCTTGATAATGGGTTGAACAGGACACGTTGTTGATTGTTGTTGAACGAGTCACCTCTAATGGCTAAGTTCAAACCGACGTCACCTGCTGTGGTTAGACAACAGGATCAGGGTACCGAGAAAATCCAAAAGAACCTCTGCGATTTGCGTGCCTCTGACGGTCGTTCTGGTTCGGTGACTCCCAGGTACGATTGCGTTGTGATTTGAGTCCGTCAAACTGTACGTAAGGAGAGAGAGTTTTGTCAAATAGCTCGGAGATTCTTCGACAACGTGTCCAGAGTATTATGCCGGACCTGGAGATAGAACAGTTCGAGGTGAACAACGATGGGTTGATAAACGATGTTGTGATCGTTAACGGGAAGTACGTTTTTCGGTTTGCGAAGACGAAGGAATATGCCGAGACTCTGATTGTAGAAACGAGAATCCTCGACCTTATTCGATCCAAGGTTGGTGTGAACGTTCCGGCGCCAGAGTACCATGATACAGACTGTATGGTGTATCCATTCATTGATGGTGAACCCTTGCTCCTTGAGAAAATCAGGGCATTGGATGGTAGCGCTCAGGTTCATTTGGCCGAGGCGCTGGGAACGTTCCTTTTCAACCTGCATGCTGTAGATGTATCTCAGGTTGAACCAGAGTTGCCTGCCACCTTGGCGCCGATCACACGTGACCGGTGGCTGAAGATCTACAGCAAAGTAAAAGAAACAGTCTATCCACTGCTATGGAAGCATCAGGTGCGATGGGCTGAGGGTGTGTTCGATTGCGTGCTCGATAACGAGAGTTTCTTTGAGTACAAGCCGGCTCTGATTCACGGTGACCTCAGACAGTATCATGTTCTTACGGACCGCAAAGGCTGCCAGATAACAGGCGTGATTGACTTCGGCGTGGCTGGAATTGGAGACCCGGCTTCAGACTTCGGAACCCTGATAAACACCTATGGCGAGAGTTTCGTAGTCAAGATGAAGAACACCTATCCTGATCTGGAAGAGTTCATGCCGCGTGCGAGATTCTACGCTCAAGCGCTCGAGCTACAGTGGGCCTGGTTGGGTCTCGAGTTCAAAGAGAACTTCTGGTTCATAGCGCACTTAGGTTGCGCAAGAGACATTCGTACCTAGCGCGTATCCTGCGCCCGCAATTGGTATTGTCTGGCCCAGACGGTCATTTACTCTACCAAAGGCTGACACAGTCCGACTGCAGAATTTCCGATCAAATCTTTGCATGCAAAACGGTCACGATTTGGTCACAATACGGTGTAAGTCTCTGTGCCAGGATGCGAGTATGGGGTTTACTTCGCTGCGCTCAGCATCTGCGACGATTCCCCCCACCATATAGGCCTTTAGCATACAACAGCTTACTAAGGGAATGGGGGCTAAATAACCTTACCCTTTGGTTTGTAAGTGCATAGCCCCCAATAAGCCCGAATAGCGTGCAACCATTATGGGCACGATTCCGTCACAATGGAAAGACCGTCACAGAGACTCGGAGTGATTAAAACAAGCCACAGTAGCTGTGCCGAGGATCGCTATGTCAGAGAATCTCCGAGTGGACGTTCGTATGTCCAAAAGAGCGAACTGATTTCAAGGCTCTTTTCCCGGCAAAAGGAACTTTGTTTTTTGAATACCGTCCCTGATTATGCTTGTGTTTACACGGAGGGATGAGTGAAATCCAAGTCTGTCCGTACAATCACAAGAAGCATACTACCCTGTGCCTTCATTCTTGCTGGTCCGTTGCTATCCTGTACGACTGAACCAACGGCGCAGCAGGTGCAGGAATGGTTGGTTGAATACCGTCAGGCGATTATCGCGGCTGACACGACCTCTATCCGCCGGCTATGCAGCCCTGTTTCAACCGCGCAGCACGGTTTTTGGGAATCTATGCACATTGTCATCGGTAATATCGGGACTTTGGATGAGTTTCGTGACTTCGCTCAGAGGTACACTCCTTCCGTAACCGAAATCGAATCACGAGGGACGTACACTATCGTGTATTTCGATTGGATGCCTTTGCAGGGTGATCCTGATACATCCGCAAGTCCTATCCCGATGCACTATTATTTTGTACATGAGGGCGATCAACTCGTCCTGATCAATCCCATAGATATCCTGACACAGGATTGGCTGCACCACGAAGGTGACGTTTGTACTTTTCACTATTCTCCCCAAGCGGCTGACGGCGACGAGGTCTCGGCCATGCAAAGAATGGATTCACTGTGCAGCGACCTGGTGAAGCTGTTCCATGCGCCGGATGATTTCAGGACCGACGTTTATGTCACACCTTCAGGCCCAGAGTGCGGCGAACTGCTTCTTTACCCACCTGCCGGCGCATACGCTTGTATGCAACGAAATCTTGTGGTCACAACGTCGTTTATCAATCCGCATGAGCTGGTTCATTTACTCTCGACCGGAGGAAAGCGCGGGTTATTCATCAATGCCGCCTTTGGGGAAGGGCTTTGTGTGGCCCTCGGTGGAACATATTTTTCTCGACCCGAATTCGCCGTCGCCCAGGCAAGGAACATTGCCGCCAGTGACAAGTATATTCCGATTAGCGAGCTGCTGTTTCTTGACGATTCTTCGTTTCTGTCGAACAGCCAGGTCTGTTATCAGGAGACGGGTTCGTTTGTGAAGTTCCTTATCGATAAATATGGGCTGCCTATGCTGAAGAGCTTACAGGAATGCAATGAGCAAACGGGAGACCTGGGGACCTGTATTGGATCGACGTATTCCGCGACTGTTGAAAAGCTTGAAAAACAATGGTATCATTTTAACGATAGTGCGAGTATCCCTGTTGTGGTTTCGGGCGACATTCCAGGTACCGCTGAACTTGTTGCTTCAGTTATAGACCCAACGGGTGACGATCACGGCGGCGGGGATTATTACTATCCGACAGATAGTCGGTTCGGCGACGGCTGTCTGGATATTACTCGATTTGAGGTCCGGGTAGATAAGGAGACGGTTTATTTTCAGGTTGAATTCAGAGACCTGGGAAAACCGGTGCTTGACGATTCTAATGGTCACACTGCGGTCCCGGGATTAACCGTTGGTATGAAACGAGGTGATGGTCATCTTCAGAGACAATACTCCGGAGTTCGCTTTGCGGACAGCAGTGGTATTGACTTGCGTCTGGATATAGGCCTGGGGATTGTAGTATGCGACAGCTATGGACAGGCAGTCTTCTCCTCGGGCACAATCCGGGACATCATTTCCGACTACACGGACAACACTTTGACTTTTGGTCTTCCTGTCGAATTAGTTGGAAACCCGAAGGCCGATTGGGGATTTTTCGCAGGTTCGATGCTCGTGACGGATTACGGTTTCGGGTTCCTGCGCAGCTTTCCATGCCCGGTCGAATCGCAGCCATCCGCATTCCGAGTCGGAGGGGCAAGCTCGCCACATGCAAGTCCATTTGTTGATTTGGTGTTACCCACGGGCGTCGAACAGATTGATTTATTCAAGGAGTACGACCCGCAAAGGGGCAAACCATTGATTGTACCGCTGGTCAGTAGTGTCACCAGATAGACAGATGCCTTGAAAGCCCGTGAGTAGAATTGGCGATACGGCCTATTGAGTGTTTGCGGGTAGTATTGCCGAGAAAAACGGTCACGACATGGCCACGATAAAGTGCAGGTCCCGGTGTCACGAAAGGCGTCGGGGGTTTACTTCGCTGCGCTCAGCATGTTCGACGATTCCCCCCACCTCCAAATCATTGTGCAGTAATAGCTTACCGAATATCTCGTTGCTATATCCCCCAATAACACCGAATAACGTGATATCATTTCGGTCACGATTTGGGCACAGTTGAGCCAGCCCTTGTTTAGGTTGCAACGTGGAGCACTCTTGCGTTTCTTGTGGGGCGATGCAAATATCCGAATGAGGATTCATGCCCATGGCAGCAGATGAGTTACATGATGATCGGACACGGTCATTCATTGCCCTGACCTCGGGCGCCGTGGTTTCGCATTACAAGATCATCGAGAAGATCGGTGCCGGTGGAATGGGTGAGGTCTATCTGGCTGAGGATACTAGGCTCAAGCGTCAGGTTGCGTTGAAGTTTCTTCAGGCCCAGTTTGCCGCTAATCAGGAAATGAAAGCTCGCTTTACCCGTGAGGCACAAGCCGCCGCAACTCTCAAGCATCCCAATATAGTCACTATCTACGAAGTCAGTGAGTATCAGGGACGGCCGTTCTTTGCCATGGAGTGTTGTGAAGGTCAGTCGCTTCGCGACATGATCAAGCAACAGAAGCTGACGCTGTCCCAGATTGCTGATCTGGCTCTACAGATCTGTGAGGGTTTGCAGGAAGCGCATGAGGCCGGTATCGTTCACCGTGATGTCAAACCATCCAATATCATTCTGGATAAGAAAGGTCGACCGAAGCTGGTCGACTTTGGTTTGGCCACGATCCAGGGAGGCGAGAAACTCACCAGGAGTGGCTCAACTCTCGGTACGATTGGGTATATGTCTCCAGAGCAGATCCAGGTCAAGAAGATTGATGAGCGTTCGGATTTGTTTACGTTTGGCGTTGTACTGTACGAAATGATCACCGGCCGTTTGCTATTCAAGGGAGATACAGAGGCGGGGATCTTGCACTCGGTGCTGAATGACATTCCGGAGCCTCTGGCGCGATACAAGAGCGGCGTGTCAGCCGAACTGCAACAGATTGTATCCAAGCTCCTCGAAAAAGATCCTGCGCTTCGCTATCAGACTGCTGCCGGTGTGATAAGCGATCTCAAGCGTCTTTCCGTCCCCGGCAAGCCGATCGAGAAACGCAAGGCGGGTTTTTGGATGGGCGCATCCGTGGTCGTCGCGATTGTAGCCATCGCCGTGATCATTACCACACTTTGGTTGGATAAGCGAACAAACAGAAAAACAGAAAACATCATGTTGGCGGTATTGCCATTCGAGAATCTGGGTGATCCAGAGGACGAGTACTTCGCGGATGGTATAACCGATGAAATCACGTCGCGCCTGGGCATGGTTCATCGCCTCGGTGTCATTTCCCGCACCAGCGCAATGCGATATAAGAACACTGACAAGACGATTCCCCAGATCGGCGCCGAGCTTGGTGTTGAGTATGTGCTGGAAGGAACAATTTTCTGGGACAAGTCGAGCGACACTGACAGGGTACGGATAATTCCGCAGCTAATCGATGTGAAGAACGATGTTCACGTATGGTCCGACAAGATCGAGCGTCCACTAACGGCGTTATTTGCCGTACAGGCAGGAATCGCGACGTATGTGGCGAAGGCGCTGGATATTACGTTACTTGAATCAGAGCGTCAGGCAGTCGAAGAGCGGTTGACTGAAAGCACAGAAGCGTACGACTATTATCTGCTCGGGCTGAAATACATAGACCGAAGTTTCAGTCGCGGCGATGTTGACGTTGCGCTCGAGTTGTTCGAGAAGGCGGTCGAGATTGATTCCAATTTCGCGTTAGCTTATGCCCGGCTGTCGAAAGCTCTCAGTTTGGTCTATTGGCTTCATGACGCGGATGCGCAGATTCAGGAAAGGGCCAAGCTGGCGCTCGACCGAGCTGTGGAACTATCTCCGGATGACCCCATGATTCACGAGGCCCTGGCCAATTACTATTACCGTTGCCATCGTGACTACGAACGCGCGCTGGAGGAACTCGCTCTGGCACAGTTGCGGTTGCCCAATAACTTCGAGATTTTGGGCACAATTGGTTACATTAAGCGTCGCCAGGGAAGGTGGCAAGAGTCAGTGGAGTACCAGGAGAAGTCGTTGGCACTTAATCCTCGCTCGCCCAGATACGCCTGGGACATCGGAGAAACCTATATGTGCATGAGGGATTATGAACTCGCCAATGAGTGGTTTGATCGCGCAATTACTCTGGATCCGCACTGGCCCAGCGCCCATAACGCCAAAGCTTTTGTCCACCTTCTGCGCAAGGGGGATTATGCGGCGGCAAGTAGTGTTCTTGAGTCTGCCAGCAGGACCATTGATACTGAGAAACTTGTATACCTGTGGGCATCGCCTGATATTTTTTCCCGCAGATACCAAGCCGCCCTTGATCGTTTACCATCGGATGGCTTTTGGTCAACCCGAGGTCTGATCTACTACCTTATGGGCGACACCAGCAGGAGTGCTGTCTGCTATGATAAGGTGCGCCTGGCCTTGGAGCAGCAAACATCCATCGGTCGTGCCTACGATGGTCTCCGCGAGGCATCGCTCGGTGTAGTCTATGCCTACCTCGGTCGTGCGGAAGATGCGCTCAGGTTGGGAAGAAAAGCTATGGACTTGCTTCCGCTATCAGTTGATGCTCACCAGGGTTCTCGAATAGTGTTGCGGATGGCGTGGATTCATCTGGCACTTGGCGATTATGACAGCGCGATCGATCTTCTCGATCAGTCACTGTCGATCCCATCAGAGCTTTCCGTGGCATATTTGCGGGGGCATCCTCTGTACGATCCTCTCCGCGACCACCCGCGGTTCCAGGCGCTGATCGAAAAGTACGAGAAGGAACATGGAACCTGACGACGACAAGACGCAGACTCACGTGGTCCTGACACAGGGCACACAGGTCGGTCACTACAAGATCATCGAAAAGATCGGTGCCGGTGGAATGGGTGAGGTCTATCTGGCTGAGGATACCGAACTGGGTCGTAAGGTAGCGCTCAAGTTCTTGCCGCCGCATTTGTGCCAGGAGGA
Organism: Acidobacteriota bacterium; assembly: GCA_035529075.1. NCBI lineage: Bacteria > Pseudomonadati > Acidobacteriota > Acidobacteriota bacterium. Next base: position 8,033 of record DATKXK010000009.1, read on the forward strand.
AGACTGTCGGAAGAGGTTCAAGCGTGAGGCTCAGGCCGCCGCCAAACTGAGCCATCCCAACATCATTCATGTCTACGAAGTCTCAGAGCATCAGGGCCGTCCATTCTTTGCCATGGAGCATGTTGAGGGCCGGTCCCTGCGGGAGTTTTCTGCTGAAAAAGACCTGCCTATCGAACAGATTCTTGAATTGGGTATCCAGATATGCGAAGGAGTGCACGACGCGCACGAAAAGGGCGTGACGCACCGGGATATCAAGCCATCAAATATCCTCATTGACTCACATGGCAGGGCGAAGATCGTCGACTTCGGTCTGGCATCCGTGGTAGGATCAGATCAGCTAACCAGGACCGGTTCCACTCTGGGTACGGTTGGCTATATGTCACCGGAGCAGGTGCAGGGGAAACCGATCGACCATCGCAGTGATCTGTTCTCGCTCGGCGTGGTCCTATACGAGTTGATTACCAAACAGAATCCGTTCAAGCGTGACAGTGAGGCGGCTACGCTAAAGGCGGTGAGTGATGACACGGCGCATCCCATGGCACGATATAGAGCCGATGTCCCGGATGGCCTGCAAGCTATCATTGACAAAGCCTTGGAGAAGGACGTCAAGACGCGCTACCAGCATGCGGACGGGATGCTGTCTGATCTCATGCGAATCAAACGGTCACTGGAATCGGGGCAATCAGCAATATCAGTGTCGTCACCCGATCCCCATTTGAGGCAAACATGGTGGGGTGCAGGTGCTCTGATTGTCATTGTAGGCGTGGTTGCGGTCTTGCTAACCAAACCATGGAGCACGAAAACTGACGCAGATCGATCCGGGACGGTCATGCTGGCCGTGCTGCCCTTCGAGAACCTGGGTGATCCGGAAGATGAGTACTTTGCGGATGGTGTCACGGAAGAGATCACTACAAGTCTTGCGCGCCTGTCCGGTTTGGGTGTTATCTCGCGTACCAGTGCCATACAGTACAAGGACACAGACAAGAGCTTGCGGCAGATCGGGAAGGAACTCAAGGTGGATTACGTCCTTGAGGGGACTATCCGCTGGGACAAGTCGGGAGCTAATAACAGGGTGCGGATCAATCCGCAATTGATTCGGGTGGCTGATGACCTGCACCTGTGGGCAGACCGTTACGATGCTATCCTGATGGACATATTCGCAGTGCAGTCTACGATTGCTCGCGAGGTGGCCGCCGCACTTGACGTGGCGCTCTTGCAGTCAGAGCGGATAGGGCTCGCTGACCGGCCCGAGGTTGATCCTAAGGCATACGATTATTACCTGCGGGGCAAGCAGTATTTCTCAATAGCCCGCTACCGTCAGGATGAATTGCGGACCGCAGAGCAGATGCACCTCAAGGCTATTGAGCTGGCGCCCGCATTCGCTCCCCCTTATGCCGAACTCGGCGGCCTTTACACGGAGATACACTGGGATGGCATCGATACTACTCAGATAATACTAGATAGTGCCAAAGCACTCATTGATATTGCAGTCGGTCTGGCGCCCGAGTCCCCTGAACCCTACCAGGCACTCGGCTGGTACTACTACCACGGTCTGCATGATTTCGATCGTGCCCTCGACGCCTTTTCCACGGTGCTGCAACGACAACCAAACAACAGCCTTGCTATCGCCAGTGTGGCCTGGGTTGAGCGGCGACAGGGCAAGTGGGAGAAGGCAGTTGACGGCCTGCTCCGAGCTGTGCAACTGGACCCCCGAGAGCCCTGGTACTACCACGAGCTGGGCAATACCTACAATAGCAGTCACCGCTTTGAACAAGCTATTGTCAGCTATGAGCAGGCTATTGATCTCGAACCTGACAATGAATGGGCTTTTTTTGGAAAATCGTGGGCGGTACTAAACGCCACAGGTGACCCGGAGGCGGCCCTGCAGGTGATTAACGAAGGCTTCGTCTTTAGTCCCCGTTCAGCTTCGCTCATTTTCTTGGCAGTCTATTGTAATCTCTGTACCGGCAACTACCAACGTGCGCTCGACCTGATGACCGGTCCAAAGGACGTTTTCTTATGGCAATACCAGGATGGAGTAGACTACTATTATATGAAGGGCATGACATATGCACTGATGCAACAACCAGATGTGGCGCGTCCGTACCTCGACTCGGCCCGTATCATCATAGAAAGTATGGTCTCGACCGACCCGGATGTCGCTGCCGATCAAAGTTACTTGGGTAAGATTTATGCGGCCCTCGGCCGAAATGCCGAAGCCATTGCCGCCGCACGGCGCGGCGTTGAATTGCTCCCGGTTAGTATCGATGCCCTCGATGGCCCGGACCGCATTTGGGACCTGGCAACGGTATACACCCGCGTTGGCGAACGTGATCTGGCTATCGACCAGTTGGATTCCCTTTTCCTTATTCCCAGCGAAGTATCCGTCAACTGGCTGAAGATTGCCCCGGAGTTTATCCCCCTCCGTGACCACCCGCGCTTCCAGGCGCTGATCGAGAAGTATGAGAAGGAACATGGGACCTGACGACGACAAGACGCAGACTCACGTGGTCCTGACACAGGGCACACAGGTCGGTCACTACAAGATCATCGAAAAGATCGGCGCCGGTGGGATGGGTGAAGTGTATCTTGCCCTTGATACAAAACTTAATCGCAAGGTCGCCCTGAAATTCCTGGCATATCACTTGTGTCAGGAGAGAGACTGCAGGGCCCGTTTCACACGCGAAGCCCAGGCGGCCGCGGGTCTGGATCATCCCAATATCGTTCCCGTACATGAAGTCAGTGAATATCAGGGTCGTCCGTATTTCGCCATGGCCGCGATTGACGGGCAGTCGCTACGGGAATACCTGTCGGGAAAGCAACTGTCAATTAAACGCGTACTCGAGTTGGGCATTCAAGTTTGCGAGGGTCTGCGGGCCGCACACGACAAAGGGATCATCCATCGGGATATTAAGCCGTCGAACGTGCTTATTGATGAACGTGGGAGGGCGAGGATTGTCGACTTTGGGCTGGCGACCGTCAGTGGTGCGGATCAACTGACCAAGACCGGATCGACCCTCGGTACTATAGGGTACATGTCGCCGGAGCAGGTGCGGGGTGAAGCGGTCGACTTCCGCAGCGATCTGTTCTCGCTCGGTGTTGTGCTGTACGAATTGGCTGCGCTGAAAGGCCCGTTCCAAAGAGATTCCGAGGCGGCGACCCTGCACGCCATCACGCACGAAACTCCGAAGCCGCTATCCAGTTGGCGTGCGGATGTTCCGAGCAGGCTCGAGAACGTCGTGAGCAGGGCGCTTGAAAAAGACAGCGCAAAACGTTACCAGTCTGCGGAAAAGATGCTGCTGGATCTCCGGGATCTGCGCAGGCAATTGTCGGTGACCGAGTCAAGAGCAGTCGATCTCAAGGCAGTTTGGCGTATCCTTAAGAAGCCGCGTGTCGCGATCCTTCTGACTGTCACTCTTGGCGCTGTGGCGGTAGCCATATTCTTGGGATATCAACACAGAATGAACGTGCGGGAGGCGGGAGCGCTCCTGCCGGACATTGAGCGGCTGGCCCAGGCAGAGGAGTACTGCCGGGCATTTGACCTGGCTGTGAGGGCCGGCGAGTATCTTCAGAATAATCCGAAACTAGACAGCCTGATGCCGGTAGTATCCGATATACTCTCTGTTAGCACGCAGCCCGAAGGAGCGCGAGTCTATCTGAAGTCGATTGCGTTTACGGAGAGTGAAGAACAGCAGGAGCGATATGTCGGTGTTACGCCCGTCAGTGACTTGCCCATCGCCCGTGTAGATCACATCGTACGGTTGGAGAAGGAGGGATATACCCCGCTGACCCGCCTTGTAACGAGTCGGCTGAACAGAATCGAGGGTTGGGCGTTCGGGTCATCCGCTAACAGTGTTCAGATGGAGATCCGGTTGACTGAAGCGGGGGCAACCCCTGAGAACATGGTCTTCATTCCGGGAGGGGAATACAGACTGGTCGGATGGGGAGCGCCCTCGGCCGCCGAGGTTAATCTGGCGGGATTCTTCATTGATGAATACGAGGTAAGCAACGAATCATTCAAGGCCTTCGTCGATGCCGGAGGCTATTTGAGTGCGGAATACTGGAGGTTTCCCTTTACCAGGGATGGGGCAAATCTGACCAGAGAACAGGCCATGGGTTTTTTCAAGGACCGGACCGGTCTTCCCGGTCCGCGTGGGTGGATCAACCAGGTATACGCTGAAGGTCAGGGTAACTATCCGGTGACCGGTATCACCTGGTATGAAGCGGCGGCTTACGCCGAATTCGCCGACAAGAGCCTGCCTACCGCTTTTGAGTGGGAGATGGCCGCAAGAGCCGGCCAATTCACTCACACGTTTGGCGTAGTCATGCCCTGGGGATATATCGATCCCAATGAGACAGTGAAGATGCGGGCGAATTTTGAGGGGCGGGGACTATGTCCCGTTGACGCGTATGAATTTGGCATCAGTCCTTACGGTTGCTACAACATGGCCGGTAACGTCAAAGAGTGGTGCCGGAATCGATCGAAGGAAGGTTACGTGGTAACGGGGGGTTCCTGGGAGGATCCTGCGTATATGTTTGCCTATTACGGATCTGTCTCGGGTTTTCACTCATCTGGCTCACTCGGATTTCGTTGTGTCCGCAACACCACGGATGATGACCGTGACCAGGGGGCATTCGCGTTCAATCCGGAGATGGCAATTCCTGCTCATACGCCAATTGATCAGGAGACATTTCAGACCTTCTTGAGCCATTATCAGTACGATCGCAAACCGCTTGATGCTCGAGTCGTGGAAGTAGAAGAAACAGCGGATTGGGTCAGAGAGAAAGTGACTTTCAACGGCGTGAATGGTGATACCATCATTGCCTATATGTACCTTCCCCGGCAGGCGGCCGAGCCGTACCAGTGCCTGAGTTTTATTCCGGGGGCGAATGTGTTTTGGGCGTCGCCCGTTCCCTGGAACGCCGAATGGCTGCTTGCACCTCATATAAAGGCGGGACGAGCCGTACTGGCGGTGGTGCCGAAAGGAGCAGTGGAAAGAGGATGGGGTCCCCATCACAGCGATCCCGACCTCCACACGGTGAAATACCGTGAGCAGATAATTCTCTATGCGACGGAGTTCAGCCTGGGGCTTGATTATCTATCCGGCCGGAGCGACATAGACATGGGCAGAATCGCTTATGTCGGATTAAGCTGGGGCGCCGAGGATGGCCCGATTTTCGTTTCTGTCGACAACCGATACCGTTCGGTTGTTTTTATTGGCGGTGGTTTCAGCGAATCAGATTCGCGAAAACTTCCCGAAGCGAATCCCATGAACTTTGCTCCATATGTTACTTGTCCGGTAATGCTCCTCAACGGAAAATATGATGAGACCACAACGTACGAGATTGAAGGTCGTGCCCTGTATAATCTTCTTCCGGAGCCCAAGAGACTTGCCCTTCTTGAAGGTGGACATTGCCCGCCGCTGGAGGTGAGGGTCCCGGTCATCGAGAAATGGCTGAATGAGACCATGGGGGCGGTCAGGCGCGAATAGGACGAGACGATCACAGCGTGGTCACAGTACGGTGCAAGTCCTTGTGCCAGAACGCGAGCAGGGATAATTCCGTGCCGCGTCACGATGGGCCCACACAACACAATTACTTACGGTTGCGGCAGCAGATAAGCACCCCGCCGCTGCGCGCCTCAACTGTGATCAAGATCACCCCCAAGAGCGCCGAGCATTTCCTTTTGGGCGACCCGGCCAGGTACAGTAACCGGCGACGTAGGCCCTCATTGGTGCCCGGTCGGATGTCGTAGCAGCTCGGCCGCTTGCTTCCCACGGATGGGCGGCCGCACCTGATTCCCCGGACTGCCACAATCCCACCGCATCTACGCCGTGGAGAACATTATATTGCTTTTGCGGGGAAAGATGGCTTGAAAACACGTGTAAACGGGAACTCTGAATGAGCCGATCGAGCAAAAGCAGGGCACTCATAGAAAATGCCCGGAAAAATCGCTTTGTCGGCCGGTTGTCCGAAGACGGTTGTCTGGTCAACCTGGCCGGGAACTATGACTACCTGCAGCTCCCGTATTACGTGTCTGAAGACTACGAAAACGAGGGCAAGCCGATCCGGCCGACCTGCAAGGACATGATTGACGCCTATGTACCGCCTCTTTTCTTGGAGAAAGCCAGATTGGCCGGTGTCGCCGTTCCCGAGTTCTACATAAGCAACGGCTATTTCGAGCCGCCCGTCATTGTCGATCCCATCAATCCATTCACGTTGAAGGGGCGGGTGGTTCTCAAGCCGAGCCGGGCCAAGAGCATAGCGAAATCCCTGACACGCAACTACACCTATGCCGTGTGCTGCCAGGAGTTGCCGCATGGAAGTCAAATTGTCTACTTCAAGGCGATTCTCGGCTGGTGCGCTATTGGCCGGTTCGGGCAACTTGCCAGGACCATCTGGGACGTGTTCAGCATTCCGGTGGCCCGGGTGCGAGCGATCAGAGTTGCCGATGACAAACTGCTGCTTAGTGATATTGGCCTGCTCCCGTTTGCCGACCTGGCCCTGCGGGAGATCGCGTACATTCAGGAGCGCGTGATATGGGGCAACTAGGCATCTACGTCGAGCGTTACACTATTTCGAGTTCGGACGAGATGAACTCGCTCATGCGTCTCAGTCAGGTGGGTCGCAGGCTGGGACATCGCGTGGATTTTCTGTTTCGTCCTGACATGTACAAGATACCAGAATACGACGCCATCTACATCCGCGCCTTAACCGACCCGCTGAACTCCGCCTACGTGGCGTCGAGGACGGCGGAGATGCACGGACTGCTCGTCGTCGATGATCCTGACTCCATTCGCATATGTTGTGACAAAGTCAGCATGTACCGCCACCTGATGCGGCACGGCGTGCCTATTCCGGAGACGGAGATAATTGATGAGAATGAGATCAGCCTGGAACTGGGGCAGCGGCTCCTTGATCGGTTCGGCGATCCGGTGGTGCTCAAAGCTCCAAACAGCAGCTTCTCGATGTACGTCGAGAAGGCATCCACACCGCGGGAGATCAGCACGATAGCAAGACGATTCCTGCGACGGTCCGACCGGGTGCTGGCACAGCGGTTTGTCAAGTCATCATTCGATTGGCGCGTAGGCACCCTTGGAGGCGAGCCGCTCTACGTGTGTCAGTATGTCATCCCGAAGAACAGGTGGAAAATACTGACCTACACCAGCGACGGTAAAGCGGCATATGGTCCCATAAGGCCCTTCCGCATCGCCGAGGCACCGGCGTTGCTGCTGCAGACGGCCGTGCAAGCGGCCAATGCGATCGGCCGGGGGCTCTACGGCGTAGATGTCAAACAGGTAGCGGATCAGTTCATCGTTATCGAGGTGAACGATAATCCTACCATCAACGCCGGCGAAGAGGACATGCTTGAGGGAGATCTGTACGAACGGCTGGTCAGACATTTATTAGCGTCGTGAGATCATGATGAACCGGCGAACCACCATCCGCCCGGCCGGCATCCACGATCTGAAGGATCTGCTCAGACTCGAGCATGCCGCCTTTGAAACGGATCGCTTCAGAGAAGACCAGATCGATTACCTTCTGACCCGTTCCCGTGCGACCGTGTTTGTGTTGGTGCGGAATTCGACCGTGGTAGGCGCGGCCTATATCCTGTGGAGAAAGTCGCACCAGGGCGCAAGACTTTACAACCTGGCCGTGGACCCGGCCTTCCAGGGGATGAAGTACGGCCTGAAATTGCTTCGGGAGTGTGAATTGGAGGCGGCCCGGCGCGATTGCCGCAGCATGACGCTGGAGGTACGCCGGGATAACGAAGGCGCCATCAGGTTCTATGAGAAAGACGGTTTCGTAGTCGTTCGAAACCTGCCGGACTACTATGAAGACGGCATGGCCGGACTCAAGATGCGTAAGGAGCTGGACCCGGTGGCGAAGAAAAAGCTGAGGCTCGGCATTCCGTACCACGCCCAGACGCTCGATTTCACGTGCGGCCCCGCCTGTCTAATGATGGCGCTCAGGTACTTCTTCTCACGGATCGAACTGACCCGTACTCTGGAGATGCAAATCTGGAAGGAAGCCACGCTGATATTCATGACGTCCGGGTTTGGCGGCACCGACCCGTACGGCCTGTCGCTCTCCACTGTCAAGAGAGGATTGGGTTGCCGTGTGATTATCTCGATGGACACCACGCCGATGCTGAGATCAGTACGTATCCCGGTCAAGCGTGAGATCATGAAAATCGTGCACAACGACATGAAACGCCAGGCCCGGAAGCTGGGCGTGACCGGCGCCGTGTGCGAGTATGGCATCGATGAGATCGTCTCAGCCCTGTTCAGAGGCTTGATTCCGGTGGCCCTGATCAGCACGTATCGGCTGACGGGCGATCAGGTACCGCATTGGGTTGTGGTTACCGGTTTTGACGCCGATCACGTGTATATCCATGATCCGGACGTGGCGTCCTACAGCGGGAACAGGTCGCGGGCCCGCCATCTGCGTATTGAGAAATCTGAGTTTCTGCGAATGAGTCGCTACGGCAAAGAGGCGTATCGGTGTCTTCTGCTGATCGGGCCACTACAGAAGCCTGACAGGTCAAGACCACGCTCCGGCCGCAATGCGTCGTAAGCCTGTCCGCCACAATATAATACACCCCGGTCACACAGCGGGCCAGGCCCGAGACCCGTTTTCTCCTTAAAACCCCTTGACAACAACCACCGGATCGCCGATACTTGTTATGTGCATATGCACATTACTAAGGGAGTTCTGAATGCCGCGACCGAGGAAAAGACGATTTTGCCGACGATATCAGGCTGACAGAGTCTACAAGCCCCAGGGCATACCCCTGCGGCAGATCGATACGGTGGTGCTGGGGCTCGATCAGTTTGAGGCCATGCGTTTGTGTGACATCGAGCAGCTTGACCAGGAGGCGGCCGGCATGCGCATGGGCATTTCGCGCGGTACGGTACAACGGCTGTTATATCAGGGTCGCAAACAGCTTCTGGAGGCGATTCTGAAAAACTCTGCGGTAATCATCAATCTCAAAGAGAGTGAGGATCAGCATGCTGATATGCATTCCGTCAGGAGACGACGGGGGGATGGACAGCACCATTCATGAACACTTTGGATCGGCGCCGTATTTCACGTTGTATGATACCGAAACCGAGGAAATCAACGTGATTGAGAACCGTAATGCTCATCACAGTCACGGCACGTGTCACCCCATGAGCCAGCTGGCCCGGTATCATATTGATGCCGTACTGTGTAGCGGCATGGGGCGGCGCGCCATCGAGGCGCTCAACGCGGAGGGAATCAGAACCCTCGACACTGACGTTACCGCCACGAGGGAAGCCGTGAGAATGTTTTCCGAAGGGAGCCTGTCCGATATCGAGTCCGCACGTGCCTGTCACGGTCGCGGCCAGCGTTATGAGGGCACAACCGACCGCCGTGTGTGGGGCCGCGGGACGGGGCGTCATCAGGGAGCCGGGGACGGCCAACGGCATCGCAATCGTGGATAACCGCCTGCTTCAGACCCGGGCGTGCGCACACCCGGACTGCCCGCTTTGAAGTCCGGCCGACAGTCTCGGTCTGAGACTGAACATCGATGACTGCAGCGAGCGTGAAATATCAGCTCACGTCAATTGCCGCCGCGTGTTGCAAGGCTACCCCGCCATCCTGCACGGGGGAGTGGTTTCCCTGCTGCTTGACGGGGTGATGACCAACTGTCTGTTTTCCGCAGGCATAACGGCCGTGACAGGACGGCTGGAGGTGCGCTACCTTCGTCCCGTCGCCATCGACCAGACTGTACACCTTTCCGCTCGCATTTTGAAATCCCGACGGACGCTGCATTACGTCGAGGCAGAACTGGTGCAGGAATCCGAGGTGAAAGTCACGGCCGTGGGCAGCTTTGTGGACCGTCGGGCCGCTTCGGGCTGACGGGAATAGCACGTCGTTCCATCTGAGAGCCCGAAACCGGCGACTTGCCATGGATATCGTTCGGGCGTATGTTCTTCCTCGTGGTCGCATTGTAACCCGTACTGCGGGACAAATGGCGGTTATTCGGAAACGACGCGGGGAGTGCGGTGGGCATTCGTGAACAAATGGAGCGAATATACCGGGACATTCCGCCCGAGAGCATTCCCTGGAATCATCCCGACCCGCCTGAACTACTGGCTGAGGCTGTTCAAACCGGAAGGATCAAGCCCTGCCGGGCGGTCGATCTGGGATGCGGGACGGGCAACTACGCCGTCTGGCTGGCCCGACAGGGATTTGATGTAACCGGAATCGACATCAGCAGTGAGGCCGTCAAACTTGCCGCTGACCTTTCCGCGCGGCAAGGCGTGTCATGCCGCTTTGTTGTCGCCGATCTGCTGGGCGATCTGAAGGAATATCACGCCGCCTTCGACCTCGCTTTCGACTGGGAGCTTCTGCACCACGTCTTTCCAAAGGATCGACCGCGTTACATTCGCAACGTCCACAGCCTGCTTGTGCCGCACGGCACGTATGTTTCGGCCTGCTTCAATGACGGGGACACGGCCTTTGGAGGAGTCGGCAAGTATCGCGATACCCCGCTAGGCACGACACTGTACTTCTCGTCACTGGAGGAACTCAAGGCCCTGTACACGCCGCTGTTTGACGTCGTCGAGTTGCGCACGGTCCAGATCCCCGGAAGGCCCAACCCGCACGTGGCCAATTTCGCCTGGTTAGAGCGGAAGTAGGGCCGAAGCGGGCGACCTGGACGGGCACGGCAGAACCGCTTGGGTTCTGCCGTTTAGCAGCGGCTCCCGTACCCCCCATCCGAGTGTATCAGCAAACCTGGTCCGGGGGATTGCCAGGCCCGCACGTTCAATACATGCTTTTCCACATATCGGATGTATTGGCCAGCTCGATTGTGCTGTCACGCGGAAGCGCCGCTATATTTAGGGGTTCGAATTGTCTGCCGTTCCAGCGCAGAAAGAGCCAGCGCGGATCATCGAGCGGACCGACCAGATCGAACCTAACGGCCAGGGCATCGCGTCCCGTAGCGGTGGTGCGGACAATCGTGGCGTCGAAGACCGGCGTATGGTATTGATCTCCCGCGGCCAGGGTCGGTTTTGTGCGCAGGATACGGGCGAACATGTTACCCAGCCAGCCGGAGCGGTCGGCCGAGATGACGAATGACGAATCACCGGTCTTCTCCAGTGTGAAAACGGCATTCGCGGAAGACAGCGTCCAGACGTCCTGCGGTTCCTCGGACAAGTAGTTGACGGCGTCCCACGTATACAAAGTCAGCATAAACCCCGACGTATTCAACAGCATGGTATGCCGGGGTTGATGTTCTTCGATGAACGGCATCGCGGTCCTCAAATCGGCCAGGGGCATTTCGAAACTCGGCCGGTAAGTCCAGGGCGCTGCGGTTGAGGCGAGAACGCCCGGAAGCAGGACACCCAGCACGGCAATCCAGCCAACCACGCGCGTGAAGCGTGGAAGCTGCGTGGCCGCCTGAACACCGCGCCGGGCAATGGGGGCGATCGTGGCCGCAACGGTTGCCAGCAGGATGGCGGCCGGGATCATGGGGAAATACAAAGCTCTTTCACTTGCATCGGCGGCCAGTTGCGGCAGCAGCGCCACAAGGTAAAGAATCATCGCCCACTGCACGAGCGGCGCGCTCCTGAACGGCCGGAGCGCGACCAGCCATACCAGGAAAAGCACCAACCCGGACACGGCCAGGGGTGCAAGCAGGTCGGGCCAGAACATCGTCAGCGACGGCGGGATGGGTGAGAAGGTGCCGGTCCACAAGACGGGGAGTTGCGTCACCAGGCGCGCGAGGTACCGGCCGGGATGGGCCAGCGGGTTGACGTAGACGAGGCTGTCGAATCCCCCCATGTCCAGCAGCCGGTACGTGATCAGGTAACCGCCGAGAACAACGACTGATGGCAGCCACGTTGACGGAGCTTTCAGAACTGTGATGAACCGGGATCGAAGTCCTCCATAGCGGGAGGAATCATCGGAGGATCCCGAGGGCATGAGGAAGCTCAACAGTATCATGGCCAGCGGCGCCACCGAGGCGGATTCCTTGCAACCCATAGCCAGGATCAGCGCTGATAGAGATCCGGCCAGAGCGAGGGCTTTGCGACGGCGCAGCCAACTGACGTGGGCCAGCAGGGCCAGCATGATAAACTGTACGCAGAGCAGATCGGTAAAGCCGGCTATCCATCCAACCTGCATGCTGTGATCTTCGCAGGTGACGAAGAACAGTCCGGACAACAGCGCTAAGATCCTCCGGCCAGTTACACGCCGAACCAGCAGATACAGGCACATGGCAACACCGGCGTGCAGAAGGATCGAAAGCAGATGCAAGGGAAAAGCGTTTCTGCCGAAAAGGCTGATCGAGCCTTCGAAAACAAGACTCGGGATCGGCCGCCAGAAAACACCGGCGTCACCCGGATGGGTCCAGTCCTTCCACCAGGTGTTATCTATGAACGGCAACTGGTTTACCGACCACATGCCGTGCAACCGCGAAAACGGCCGGGGATCATTGTCCAGCAGGTTAAGGAAAATCAGGTCGTCGCCACTGAAGCCTCCCAGCAGATAGGGCCAGTTGAAAAAGAACGCGAGAAGAAACAGCAGCGCCAGGGCGTATACGGTGCGGGTTCTTGTAGACGTCATGATCTCACTCACGTATCCAGGATTGACATCTATTCGGAAGAATGTTTGCTGACAGTTTTGCGGCCTTGTCGGGGGTGAAATGCAACAGGCTGTTTGCCATCACAAAAAGAAACGTCGTAGCGTTTTTCAGAACGGTAAGCCTCTTACTGTAGGAAACCGTCATACAATAGCAGCAGTGTGGTATCATAGCAACACCATAGCTTTGTGCCGATTGCCGAATTGAGCATGTACTGAGTGATTGAACAAGACGGGCGCCTGATGCCGCGAAAGTCGCTGGTCCGGCCGCGGCCATTGCCAACTAACTGCCTGCTACATAGTGAGTTACATGTATTCACGGGAATGCCAGATTTCCCGCACATGTGCACTTTTCGAGCCAAGTTATTATTACATATGAACTTACCAGGATTCCTGTCGGGTAACCGCCTGCGGAATCTGTTATTTTTATAGAAGTTTTTGTTGTATTTGTACAACATATCGTTATATTGCCCGTATGAAGACCCGAAAGATATACAACAGAATCTCGGTGCTCAGAGAGGAACGCAACATCTCCAGAAAGGAACTGGCCGAGAAGATCGGCGTCAATTTTCAGACGGTCGGTTACCTGGAACGCGAGGAGTACAACCCCAGCCTGGACCTGGCTATCAGAATAAGCGAGTTTTTCGGCCTGCCGATCAAGATGATCTTCTCGACCCAACCGCTCAAACCATTGAGCCAGGAACTGCTTGAACGAAGCAAGAGAGAAAGGGAATAGTCTAAATGAGTCTGTCAATGTCAAGAGCGCACAGAAGAACGGGCATGGTGATCAACTACGCGGCGGTGGTCCTGGTGCTCGTTTTTGCGTACGTGCGTGGTATCGGGGGGTGGAGCGGGATTGCAACGGTCCTGGAGATCGTCTGCCTGGTCGTGGCGCTGGTCACTTTCCTTCAGTACCACGTTCTTACCGGCCTTTGGAAACTCGTGCACACGAAGGTAGAGAAGCTCGACGAGCGGCAGATCCAGGTTACGCACGATTCGTTGAGACACTCGTACAGTATCTTTACGGTGATCTGCCTGCTGGTGCTGTTGTGGAAGTCGCTCTTCCAGGGATACGACCCGAACCTGATCATTGTTTTCGCCGCCCTGCTGTACCTGGCCCACACGCTGCCTTCGTCGATTGTCGCCTGGACAGAGACAGAGGTCTGAGGGGCGGAATCGAGAGAATGGTGTAACACAGCCGCCTGCACCATGTAACATCCCGCCCGACCACGGTTGGCGGCCGGACTGTCCCGGCCGAAAAGTGATGGACGCATCCCACCGGAGGGCGTATACTCATCAACATCCGGAGCAACCAACGTAGGAAGGAGAGAATCTCGATGTCCAACAGTGAGTATGTGCATGGAACCTTCTGCTGGAACGAGTTGATGACGCGTGACGTCCCTGCGGGCGGGAAGTTCTATTCCGAGTTGTTCGGATGGCAGGCGGTTGACAGCGGCATGCCCGGCATGCAGTACACGATGTTCAAGATTGGGGACAAAAGTGCCGGAGGGATGATGGAAATGCCGTCGGAAATACCGAAGGAGGTCCCGTCGCACTGGATGGCCTACGTGGCCGTCGATGACGTTGACGCGACGGCGGCTAAAGTCGAGGCACTGGGCGGCCAGGTCCTGCACGGGCCGGAGGATGTTCCGGGCGTGGGGCGGTTCTGCATTATCCAGGACCCGACCGGCGGTGTGGTGTCGGCGATGACAATGCACAGCGGGCAGTAGCCGCAGAAGTGTGTTTCCGTTACGGTCTTGTTTGAAACATGGTGGGGTTTTTCGGCTGCCTGCGGCGCGTTAGGAACCCAAGTTGTAATAGCGTTGTCTGCGCGGGCGGGCATTCTATTTCCTCATTGCTATCGATCCGGCGGGATGCTATGGTAGCGCCTGGTGAGATCAATTGCGAAGGAGAACAAGAGCATGCAAATCGGATGGGAATTGAGCGGCAGTAACAGCAGCCAACATCGCCGCGTGCGCACAGGGTCATCGCTGTGTGCGAGGCTCGTATTGCAGTGGGCGTTGTTCCTTCTGCTGATATGCGGCGGGTTCCTGATATCGTGCCAGAAGACTGACACAGCCGACAGATCTTCCGCAGCCGTCATCGACAGCGTAGCGTCGGAGGACGGGCTGATGGTCTACTACCAGGTGCAGGGAAGCGGCGATAGGGCGCTGGTGTTCGTGCACTGCTGGAGCTGTGACCGCGGCTACTGGGACGCCCAGACGTCAGAGTTTGCCAAGGATTACACGGTCGTTACGGTCGATCTGGGTGGTCACGGTCAGTCGGGTCTGGGTCGCGAGGAATGGACGATGGGTTGGTTCGGCGCCGACGTGGCCGCCGTGGTCGAGAAACTCGACCTGGAGAACGTGGTGCTGATCGGCCACTCGATGGGGGGAGCGGTCGTGCTCGAGGCGGCGCGGCGACTGCCCGGAAGGGTAGTAGCCCTGGTGGGCGTGGACACCTATCAGTCGTTCGGACAGAAGTTCACGCCGGAACAGATCGAGGGATTTCTGGCGGCGTTCAGGTCCGATTTCCCGGCCACAACCGAGCAGTTCGTGAGAAGCATGTTTCCGCCGACGGGCGACTCGTCACTGGTGAACCGCGTGGCCACCGATATGGCTGCGTCCCCGGATGAGGTCAGCATAAGCGCCATAGCAGACGTCCTGGCGTATGACTACGCTGAGGCACTGCGCGAAGTCCGCGTTCCGGTTCGTTGCATCAATTCCGACAGAGTGCCAACCGACGTCGAGGGGAATCGTCAAGTGGCGGAGTCGTTTGACGTCGTCATCATGCCCGGCACGGGTCATTTCGTGCACATGGAGGATCCCGTTACGTTCAACCGGCTGCTTCGCCAGGTACTGAACGAGTTCCCGGGCGGCCCACCTGCCGAGTAGCAACGCAAGGCCCGGGACGGACGTGTGGTCGCCGGCCTGTCTAACGGTGAGTGTATTTTTCGGATCAGCGGCGTGACAGCCCCGGAAGATCAAAGGCCGGCCGACGAGCGGCCGGCCTTCACTGGGACAGGGATAGTGTCGGACCGTCCGGAATATGACCGATCCTACCTGAGAAACAATCGGTCGGTCGGGAAATCCTCGACTCCCGTAACAAGCCGGAGGAAGCTGCGAATGTCCGGACCCGTTTCCGGTCGCGCCGGGCGCAGACAGCAGTTGCTTGCGCACCTGTTCCGGACTTTGCGCGCGCCGGCATCTTCGCAGCACTGTGAGGTCTTTTGCATTGGTCACACCTCCCCTCGTTGCCGTGGCACAGGCCGTCTCCCGGATCGGCTTGAGAACCGGCCTCCCCCGGCATCCTGAGGTTATCTGCATGAGGTCGCCGTAGTGCGACCTGTCGCCACGTTACGGCGCTTGACTTGACGCCCCCGGAATGCGCACTCCGGGGACGTCTTCGCTGTCAAAGCGTACGGGCAGTTTTGTGTCATGCCCGGGACCGGCCTGTACAGCCTTCGCCGCAATGGGCGATCCGCGGTGTCATGAATCGCTTCATGTCAAACCTCCTCTTTCAGGGTTCTCACGGTTCACTGGTTCGGTGTGCCGAAAGCTCTTGTCAGTCACGTCTTCTTTTCTTCCGGCTTGCAGCAGACTGTCGCCGTTTTGCCTGCCTCGGCCGACTCCGGAGTGCATATGCCGACACAGGCATTGCCCAACTCTTTGCCGGTTACGTCGATTCGGAAACCCGTCTCGGTTCTGGTGATCGTAATGCAGGGCCGTTCCGTTTCCATTTGCTGATCTCCTTTATTTTTAGTAATGGCTATATCATTATATGCACATATGCAGATATTTGTTTCAAAAAAAATCATCCCCGGCTCTTTTTTTTCTTCCTGCCGTCCTTTACGGTGACCTTCAGGCAGTCACAAAAGCCCGTGCAGCAACTGTTTACGGACTGTTTGTTGAGGCTGTAAAAGACATGCTGCCCCTCGCGCCGGTCGATAACGATATCGGCCTCCCTGAGTATGGCCAGATGCCGGCTGGTGGCGGGCTGGGAAATGCCGATCCCCTTCGCTATCTCGTTAACCGTCATTTCCTTAGCTGAGAGCAACGTGAGGATCTTGAGCCGCGAGGGATCCCCGAAGGCCTTGAAATACTTGGAAAATGTCTTCTCATCCATTCTCTGTCTCTTCGCCGATTCCGGGGCAGCCCCGGGGCTGATCCGGAGAATTACTGCATACCAATATATATATACGCAAATATAACCGGGGGCAAAGCGCTTTTTTTCCATATTCTCCGGCCGGTTTCAAAGTTGGGGCATATGACAGGGATGAGCATTACATTGGTGTTACGATGGTGCCGGACCTCCGTGGTTAAGACGTACGCAGGTTCGGCCATGAGGTTGAGGATGAGTTCGAGGCGGAAGGGACAATGCCGCCGGCTGGCGGATTGTGGTCCGTGGGGGAATGGCAACGTCCGGACGGAGTTTGTAAGGACGGGTTACAGATGGCGATGGTTTTGCTTGTGCTCGCGGCGGCAACTCTGCCTCTACTTCTTGCCGTAGCTTTCGAATTATGGCGGGGAAACCGCTCGACGGGCTTTCTGAAGGACGTGTACCCGCAGAGGTTGCCTTCGCCTCCGCGCGTATCCGTGATCATTCCGGCACGCAACGAAGAGGAAAACATCGAACCGGCGCTGCGTTCCGTGCTCGATCAGGATTACGGAAACCTCGAGATTATAGTTGTCGATGACCGTTCGACGGACCGGACATCGGCTATTCTGGGGCGCCTCAAAGAGTCCAATCTCTCGGTGAAACTGATTCGTGTGGATGAACTTCCGGCCGGCTGGCTGGGGAAAAACCACGCTCTGCAACTCGGGGCGCGGCAGGCGGGCGGCGCACTGCTTTTGTTTACGGACGCCGATGTCGTGATGCACCGGTCCACCGTGAGCCGCGCGGTCGGGTATATGGTTACACATGAACTTGAGCATCTTGCCGTCTCGCCGGAGGTGAGGATGCCGGGCCTTCTCCTGCAGATATACGGCCGCGTTTTCAGCTTTTTCTTTGCCATGTATGCCAGGCCGTGGCAGGCCAGGGACCCCGCAAGCCGCGGTTATATCGGAATCGGCGCCTTTAACCTGATTCGTTCGGGCGTTTACCGGGCGGTCGGCGGACATTCGGCCATCGCGCTGCGGCCGGATGATGACATGAAGCTCGGCCAGTTAATCAAGCAAGCCGGGTATCGCCAGGAACTGCTCTTTGGCAGGGGCTTGATTGCCGTTCCATGGTACACGTCGATTGGTGCGCTGGCCCGCGGTATGGAGAAAAACGCCTTCGCCGCGGTGCAATACCGGGTGACGGGCATACTCGTCGTTACCGCCGGACAACTACTGTTCTTCGTGTGGCCGTTTCTGGGGCTGGGGCTGACAAGCGGCATCACGCAGGTCCTGAACGCCGGTATTGTCGCCGTGATCGTTTTCCTCGGCTGGGAGGGTGCGCCGTTCCATTTCGGCCGGCGGTGGCATAGCATCGGTTTCCCGGTCGGGACACTCCTTCTTGTATACATCCTCTGGCGATCCATGCTCAAGGCGCTGGTCACTCGGGAGATCCAGTGGCGTGGGACCACGTATTCACTGTCCGAACTGAGAGCCAACAGGGTCGACCGTAGCAGCAGCAGGCCCGACCGGCGCGCGTAAACGGACGCTTCCTGCACTTACTATGCCCGAGACCTGCCGTCGCCGGCCGTACGGTGCCGACCGGTTGAGCACGCACCTCAAATGCCCCATCTTTAGTTGACGAAGCGGAAAGAGGTCGCTTGTTTCTTCGATCACGACTACACTCAGATCGACATGTTTAAAGGTACCTTCGGAACACATCAAATCGGACCGGTTAGGCAAAGGAGTCCAATATGAGCGCATACGTTACCCCCGAAACGCTGAATGCACGAACAACCGCCTGGCTGGAGGAAATCGCTCCTTTCAATGAGCACAATATGCGACTGGACAAGGACACCTGCGCGCTCCTCGTTATTGACATGCAGCGGTTCTTCCTCGACCCGGAATCTCCGACGTACACCTGCGGGGGGGCCGCCATTCTGCCCGGTGTCAAACGCCTTGTGGCCGCTTTCCGAGCGGCTGACCGTCCGGTTATCTTCACGCGACACGTTCATCATCCGGCTCGACTTGATGCCGGTATCATGGAATGGTGGTGGGACGGAATGTGCGTTGAAGGTAGCCCGGAGAGCGAACTCCATCCGGACGTGGAGCCCCTGGCTCATGAGAAGATCATATTGAAACATCGATATTCGGCCTTTTATAATACTGACCTGGAAACGGTTCTGCGCTGTCTGAATATTCGAGACCTCGTTATCAGCGGTATCATGACGAATATGTGTTGTGAATCGACCGCTCGAGACGCCTATTACCGAGACTATCGGGTGTTTTTCCTGGCGGACGGGACCGGTTCCGTCAATGAGCAAATGCATCTGGCCAGCTTGCTCAATGCCGGCTTTGGCTTCGCGTATGTTACTACGGTGGCACGAATTACCGCTCAGATGGCGTGACCATAGCCGACCGATACTCATTCTGCCGGACACTTTTCTCTTCAGGTAGAGCATTGATTTCCGGAACTTCCGGCAGAACCGGTGTCTCCTTTTTGCCGGCCTCAGGTGTCATTCAGGTTGACTGAGGACAGATATTTCAGGTGCGGGTTGACGAACAAAGGAGGAAACGATGAAGTGGCCGCACAGATTGTTCATACCGGCAATGTTGGCAGTGCTCGCCGTGACACAGGGGTGCCTGACACGCTCCGAAGAGATTACGGTCGACCGTGACGGCCGGGCTACAATCGTTGCAGAGTTCGAGGGAGAGGTCGATGATTTCGGCCCACCGATTTCCCTTCCGGCCGAGCCGGACTGGGAAATCCTGTCGGACGTCATTGATTCCAGCGATGCCGACAAAATAGAGCGAAACCTCAAGGTGAGACGGGTCGTGCCGTACGGGGAGCCTCTGCCCGAGACGTATGCGACGGGCGAACGCGGCGACCCGAAGGCCAGCCTGCGGTTCCCTGGTGAAATCAGGTACTGGAAGGAAGGCGGGCGTACGTTCTATGAGTTCAAACGGACTTATCTTGCACGCAGGTATTTCCGGTTCAACGGGGAAGCCGAGTCGATGATGGACAAGGACCTCGAAAAACGCGTCCTGGAGAAGGGTATATTCGAGGTGTCAGAGGAAGACCGGACGAAGTACCTTGCGCTTCTCGCCCGGCAGGCACAACATCGTCAAAGAGAACTTCTTTCGGAGATTCTGGGCATGCTGGTTCTCGAGCATGGTCTGCCCGTTTCGGTCAAGGTGAACATCCAGCAGCAGGCCGAACCGTACATCGTTAACGCAATCACGCCCGCGAAGCTTCTCGCCGTGCTGGCCATGGATGAGGATTCCATAGGCGCAGAATTCGACAAGCTTGCCCGGGACCTGCAGCAGAGTTTCGCCGGGCTTGTCATGAGCGCGGCGGGCTCCGACCCGGCGGGAAGCGGCGCGAGGTTTGAGACCGCCCGGCGGGCCGTGGAACATGAGTATAAACTTACCGAGGCTCTCAACAGCAACGGGTTCGATGTCCATGTGCGCCTGCCCGGCGAGATAGTCACGACCAACGGCGAGAGGGACAGAGAGAATCCCGGGGCGGTCGGCTGGACGTTTGGAGGAGAGGACCTGCACGACCGCGACATCCCCCTGCACGCGCTGTCCGTCGTGGAGGACTGAAGGTGAGGGCCGGTCGATACAGGGTGTCAGTGGAGATTCAACGTGGCTGAGGACATAACCGAGGCAGTTCGTGAGTTTTCCGGCGGCGTGTTCCGTCTGGCCTGCCGGATCGTCTCTGACAGGGAAGAGGCTCTCGACCTCACACAGGAAGCGTTTGTAAGAGTCTTCCAGGGTCGCAGGAGCAGGGACGGCGGCAAACTGAAGGCGTACCTGTACCGCACGGCGTTCAATCTTGCGCTCAACAGCAAGAGGAACCGACTGAGAAGGAATGCAGCAGAGGGTTCTCTTGCGGAAGCCGTTGCGGCGCAGGCTCCCGAGCAGCCGGACCGCGTGTTCGAGACCGCCGAGACGGCGTCCCGTGTCAACCGGGCCGTAGAGTCGCTGTCAGGCAGGCAGAGGGAGGCCGTAACGCTGAGATTCTATGCCGATCTTACGCTGGCCGAGGTTGCCCGCGTTATGGGCGTTTCACAGGGGTCGGTGAAAATCCACCTGGCCAGAGGTCTGCGGAATTTGAAGAAGTGTTTGCACGGTGCGATGGGAAAGGAGAGACTGTGAGTTGCAGGCAGTACACGGATAAGCTGGCTTTACTGGCCACGGGTGATCTCGAGCCTGCCGAAAAGCGGGAGCTTGAGCAGCATTTGAAAGAGTGTTCGGCTTGCCGGGCCGAACTGGAAGAGTTGCGCGTGGTGGTTGCCATGTTTGAACCGGGGGGCGCCGACGGCCTGACGGAGATTGAACGGCTGCGGCTGGAAAACGAGATATACCGCAAGCTCGCTGCACGCCCGCCCACCGGACTGAGCACGCAGAAAGCCTCCAGGGTGATCTCGACCTTGGTACGGATTGCCGCTGCCATAGCAATCTTCGCTCTCGGGTACGCAGCGCACCCGTTGTTCACGGCACCCGGTCGGCCCGAAGCGTCGGTGGCGCAGCTCGTCGAGTCACGGGGCAGTATCCCGGAGAACTGGCAGGCATCAGCGTCGGGACTGAGGTTATCACCGAACGGGCTGCGCGCAATCGCCAGGGGCACGACGGCGCTGGCACCGCAGTGAGCACACCATCCACACTCGCCGACGGTGGTGGAGGGCTTCTTGGTGTTTATTACTCCGGCCGTTTAACGCGGTGAGGACGGTCTTTCCGTCCGCACGGTCTCCAATCTCCTGAACGGAAACATTTGCACTTACTCCAGCCAGGTAAATGTCTTACATTAGGTCCACGCTGAGTCGTCGTCAGGGCTTTAGCAACCGGTTCTGATGGAAGACGGCTTCTGGCTGCGGTTCAGATCGCCGCCGTCGGCTGACAGACCAACGCGAACCTGAACGGCGCGAGCATACGGGTTTGATCGATTCTCAGCTTTAGGAGTCCGCTATGGAGTGCAAACAGCAGCAGAATCTGGATGCCTGCAATTGCAGTTACGAGCCGTGCTCGCGCAAGGGTATGTGCTGCGATTGCCTGAGGTATCACCTGAGGAGCCGGGAACTGCCTGCATGTTGTTTTCCGGATGACGCTGAGCGAACGTACGATCGGTCGTTTCAGCATTTCGCGCGGCTGGTAGCTGAGCACAGATTGTAACCGTTCGCGTCAAGACGAGATGGTCAAAACCAACGTTCTTATCACCGGCCTTCCGGGGGTGGGTAAGACGACCTTGATCAGGTCGCTGTGCCGGAGCCTGCGCTCACTTCATCCGGTCGGCTTCTACACCGAAGAGATACGGGAGCGCGGCGTCCGCCGGGGATTCGCGCTCGTGGGTCTGGACGGCGCGAAGAGCGTTCTGTCGCACACGGATATTGCGAGCCCGCACCGAGTGGGCAAGTATCGTGTGGATGTCCCGGGGTTTGAAGAATTTCTCGACGGCATGGGTTTGCTCGGCACGGCCGACCGGCTGGTGATAATCGATGAAATAGGAAAAATGGAGTGCCTGTCGGCCGGATTCAGAGACCTCCTCGACCGGCTGTTGAAATCGGAGAAGCTCCTGCTGGCCACTATCGCACTGAAGGGCGGCGGTATCATGGAGGCGACGAAACGGCGGCCCGACGCAGTCCTCTTCGAAATGACGCGACATAACAGGGATTCTCTGCATGCTCAAATTGTGGCCTATCTCGAACAGCACATCCTTCGTTGACGGGCGTGCGCCCGGGGAAGGACCCGAATCCGGTCTTAGCTGAGGATGA
This sequence comes from Acidobacteriota bacterium, assembly GCA_035529075.1. Classification (NCBI taxonomy): domain Bacteria; kingdom Pseudomonadati; phylum Acidobacteriota; species Acidobacteriota bacterium. The sequence goes on from DATKXK010000009.1 coordinate 30,516, forward strand.
CGGTTTTCTCAACTGCGGGCACGGCAGGATTCAGTTGACTTAAGTCATGAGCTGACGCTATGTATTATCACTTCGTTTCGCAGACAAGGTAGGGAGAATTGCGACATATGAGGCTGACCGTTATCCTGTTGATCGGCGTTATTGCCTGCCCGGGGCTCTCGGCGAGAACAATCACGTTTGACGACCTGTACGGCCTTCCACGGTGCGAAGATGTGCAGATATCGCCGGACGGAGAGCGAGTCGTGTTTGTCCTGAATACGGCGGACCTGGGAAACAATACCAGCCAGAGCCACCTGTGGATCATGAGCGATGTCGGCGACGATCTGCGGCAACTCACGTTCGGGCCGTCGAGTAATTGGCACCCGCGATGGTCGAGCGACGGTCGGTCACTGCTGTTTCTCTCCGATCGCGGGGGCGATGACCAGGTATGGCTCCTGCCGATACAGGGAGGTGAGGCCGGGCAAGTTACAGACCTGGGCACCGGCGTGGAGGAATTCGCCTGCTCTCCGTCGGGCGACAACCTCATGCTCGTGTCCCGCGTCTTTCCGGACTGTCGGACCGACAGTTGCAACCGGGCTCGCCTGGCGTGGCAGGAGGAAAATCCTGAGCAGCCTCGGCTGTACGACCGTCTGCTGTTCCGCCGCTATGATCACTGGGATGATGGACGGATAAACAAGCTGTTTCTTACGCATCATTCGGGCAAGGCTCGTCAAATGCCGGTTGCCGGTCCGTTTGACGCGCCGACCTCCCTTCTCGGCGGCTACGGTGACTTCACTTTCTCCCACGACGGAGAAGAAGCCTGTTTTTCCATGAGCGCCGACTCGATGCCGGCGGTGTGCGTAAACAACGACCTCTGGGTGGTCCGCCTGCCGGAGGGCGAACCGGTCAGGTTGACTGCCTACCCGGGTCAGGAAGTCTCGCCGCGGTATTCGCCGGACGGACGGTACCTTGCCTTCCACAAGACGGAGCGGGCCGCCTACGAGTCCGACCAGTATGACCTCGTGATTCGCAACCGGCGTGATTCCGGCGAGATAAACCTGACGTCGGCGTTTGACCGTTCGGTGGGCGAGTACGCATGGTCGCCGGACTCGCGTTATATCTATTTTGCCGCCATTGAGCACGGGTTCAGGAAGATCTGGCGGGTCGAAATCGAATCCAGCGGGATGGAGATGCTCCTTGACAGCGCGGTCTACGGTGACTTGTGCATGTCTCCGGACGGAAAGTACCTGGTCGTTCACAGATCGCTTCCCGACCAGCCGGGTGAGTTGTACCGGTTTGACCTGGACACTCGCTCGTTGACTCGTCTGACCCGCTTCACGGACAACATAGCGGGCGAGCTGAAGATGAGCCGCGCCGACGACTTCTGGTTTGCCGGGGCGCTTGGTGACTCCGTGCAGGGTTTCATTACCACACCACCCGGCTTCGATCCGACCCGCACGTATCCGCTCGTGCTGCTCATTCACGGCGGACCGCAATGGTGCTGGCTGCGTGATTTCAACTATTACGGCTGGAATACCCAATTGGTGGCCGCCCAGGGGTACGTGGTGGTGCAGGTCAATCCCCACGGCAGTATCGGGTACGGCCGAACCTTCAAGGAATACGTGTCCGGCAACTGGGGAAAGGGAGATTTCGAGGACCTGATGAAGGGTGTGGATTACGTCGTCGACAACTTTGCGTACGTAGACTCATCGCGGATGGCCGCTCTGGGACGTTCGTTTGGCGGTTTCATGGTCAACTGGATCTGTGGCCATACCGACAGGTTCACGTGCCTGGTCAGTGTTGACGGGACCAGCAATCACCTCAGTAACTACGGCTCAACCGATGAGTTGTGGTTCCCGGAATCGGAATTTGACGGCACGCCGTGGACGAACCGGCAGGAGTACGTGCGGTCATCTCCGCTGACGTACGCGGAAAGCTTCAGGACCCCCACCATGGTGATCCACGGGCAAGGCGATTACCGCGTTGACCTCAGCGAAGGTTTGCAGATGTTCACGGCGCTTCAGAGGATGGGTGTGCCGTCCCGGCTTCTCTGTTTTCCGGACGAAGGCCACCAGGTGCAAAAGCTCGGCAACCTCCGCTACGTCTATGAAAAGCAGTTCGAATGGCTGGCGCGATGGCTGACGCCCAGGTGAACCACAGTAACCGGTGGTCAGGGCTGTCTATGACCAGTTAGCCCGATGATATGCCCGCGCCGTCGCGCTTCAGTGACACGTGCATCGGTGCCGCCCGGCCCTGCTTGTCTTCACCCATGTACAGGGTGACGTGCGGGAAGGGGATCTCGATATTCTTTTCCTCGAAGACCTTCTTGAGGCGCCGGTTGAACTCTCTGGCAATGCGCCACTGCTTTATCGGCCTGGTGGTGGTGCGGGCCTTAATGATAAGCGCCGAGTCCGCGAACTGGTCAAGGCCGAACACCTCCATGGGTCTGAGGATGTCATCCCTGAACTGCGGGTCTTCCCGCAACTGTGCGTCGACTTCCTTGATGATGGAGATAACCTCATCCACGTCCTCGCGGTAGGCAATTCCGATGTCAAAAACGTACTGGGAAAACTCTTTGGTCATGTTGGTGACGATGTCGATGTGGCCGTTGCGAACGTAATGCACGTTGCCGGCCAGGTCCCGCAGGACGGTCATCTTGAGGTTCACCTTCTCCACCAGGCCGCCTTTGCCCGCGATCTGGACGACGTCTCCCACCCGGATCTGATCCTCAAGGAGAATAAAGAACCCGCTGATAACGTCCTGGACGAGGTTTTGAGCGCCGAATCCGACGGCCAGCCCGACGATCCCGGCGGCGGCCAGAATAGGCCCGATTTCGATGCCTACCTCTCCGAGAACCATGACCAGGGCCACGGCCAGGATGGTAACCGTCAAGAGGTGCCGTATCATCGAGCTGAGGGTGTCGGCGCGCTTCTGCATCTCAACGTCGAGCTTCACCTTGCCGAAAACAGTGAGAAGCCGTCGCGACAGCCACTTCGCCGCACTGGTCGCCACCAGCGCGAGAACCAGAATGACGAAAATGCGCAGGCCGGTAGTGGTGAGCCATGCGACAAGCCGGTCGAGCACTGCATGAATGTCCATCACACTCTCCTTGCCAAGTGATTAGTCCTGCCGGACAGGCCTTACGTTCAACGCTGACCCCGCGGCCGGCAGCGACCGTCTCGCCGGACATGGGGTCGTTGAAACCTTCACGCGCCAATTTACGGCTGCCGCTTTTCAAACACAATGCAACATGCATGGCCTGTCGGCCCGCTCGAAAGCAGGACGTGAGCGACAGCCGGCCGGGCAGGCTCTGATCTCGAACCGGTGCCGATTGAATCTGCGTGCGGGAATGCCGGCCGTCAACGGCCGCTGCCGCAGCGGCGCCCGGGCGGGAAATGCAGCAGTACCGTAAGACTTACAGCGGCAGGCCGAAGTCATACACGAGCGTGTAATACAGGCCGACCACGATGAAAACGAGACCGGTGACCCGCCGGGCCCAGAGCTCGAACTGGGTCAGCCTGTTGAAGGCCCTGCCAATGGAGTGCGCCCCGAAAGCAATCAGGATGGCGAATATGAACACGGGAAAGCCGGTCCCCAGTCCATACAACGACGGGAAAATGAACCGCGATCCCTGTTTGACGGCCAGGGGAATAAGACTCCCGAAAAAGAGCGCCGCCGAGATCGGGCAGAACGACAGGGCGAATACGATCCCCAGCAACAGGGCTCCCCAGAGTCCCCAGCCGGCAACACGCTCCTGAATTCTCCGGCTTATGCCCGGGCCGGCGAACTTCAGGCGCACTACCTCCAGCAGGAACAGGCCTGCCACTATCAGGACGGGTCCCAGGACCGCATTGATGTTGTTCTGCAGGAAGTAGGACAGTTCCGGCACGGACAGCAGGCTGGCCACCAACAGGATGCCCAGAACCAGATAGACCAGCACCCGGCCGGCCATGTACATGAGGCCGGAGAGCAGGACGAGCGACGGGCTGTCCACGCGCTTGCCGACGTACGAGATGGCGGCGATATTCGTGGCCAGCGGACAGGGGCTGATTGACGTGAGAATGCCGAGCCAGCAGGCGGAGGCGGCACCCAGCAGGAAGGGATCCATCAGCTTTTTCTCAAGTAAGCGCGAACCTCAGTCTCTACGTACTTCAGGAACGCCGCCTTGTCGCCGAGATACTGCCACACTCCCTGGAGGTTTTTCCACCTCGCCTGCTCGCCGTTCACCACGTCTGAAATCACGAGCGATTTTGTATACAGCTGGTAGTCAACGATGTAGTGCTTGTTTTCGGGCTCGTCGGTGTTGATGACCCGGAACTCCAAGGCGCCGGTTTTCAGTTCGTCTGCAAATCCCGTCTCGATGGCCTCCCGGGAGTACGCCTCGAGTTTCCGGCAGTTTGAGCACCGCCGGTTGCCGTGGAAATAATACGCTACCACGCTGGGCGAAACGGTATCGGGCTGTTTGCCCTGTGCCGTGTCGGTCGAGGCACCGGCTGAATCGGCCGCCGCCGATACTTCCTGAGTGGCCGGTGTTACCGGTTGCGGGTCCGGGTTGTCGGCCACAAGGTGCGATGCTCCGGCAAAGATCAGGGCAAGGACTATGGCTGCGACAGGTGACCAGGATCTCATACCTTAGACTCCTCTCCATTTACTCACTATCTGTTCGAGGTCGTTTCTGCGAACGCGGCACGCGGCTACGCCGGCGCCAGGATTTTCTTGATCTCCTCGACCGACGGGACTTTACCGCTGACCTTGATATCGCCGTCCACGACGAGGGCGGGCGTCATCATCACGCCGAACGAGGTTATCCGTTGAATGTCGGTGACCTTTTCGAACTCGCACTGCAGCCCCAGGTCTCTGGCGGCCTCCTGCGCGGCCTCGTATAGTCTCACACATCTGGCACAGCCCGGTCCGAGGATCTGGATTTTCGTCATCCTCTGGTTCCTTTCACGAAATTGCTCCGTATATCATGCCGGTGATGGTGGCCATCACCACCACCAGCGTCACAAACGTCACTGTCTTTCTCGTACCCATCACGCTCCGGATGACGAGCATGTTCGGCAGCGACAGGGCGGGACCGGCCAGGAGCAGGGCCAGTGCGGGCCCTTTGCCCATACCGTTTCCTATCAGGCCCTGCAATATGGGGACCTCGGTAAGGGTCGCAAAGTACATGAACGCCCCGGCCACGGACGCGAACAGGTTGGCGCCGAGTGAATTGCCTCCCACCGACCGGCTGATCCATTCGGACGGAATGATGCCTTCCTGTCCCGGCCGGCCGAGAAGAACCCCGGCCACGACGACTCCGATAAACAGCAACGGCAATATCTGTTTGGCGAATCCCCACGTTTGGTCGAACCACTCTTCGGTCTCGCCGCCGCTCTTGCCGGTGATGACGGACAGGCCTATCACGGCGGCGGCGAACGGTATGAGCGGCTCGTGCGGAACGGTCAGCGCGAGAACGGCCGGCGGTGCCGTGGCTGCCAGTACTTTCCACCACCTCAGCCGGAACCAGATTACCAGCATGACGGCCAGAATAACGGCGACGGCGGATGTAATGACCCATTTGGACGAGTAAACGGCGTACCATAAACCTGACGTCGCCTCGGGCTTTCCCCAGTTGGCGAAAACGAGTATGGCCACCATGGCGGCAAAGTACAGGGCGTTCTGCCACAGGGATCGTTTGACTTGCGGCTCTTCAGCTCCGAGTTGTGCCTTCACTTTTTCGATCTCTTCGCGCCTGAAGAAGGCGTGCATCAGCAGGCCGATAACGATGCTGAAAACCACGGCTCCGACGGCGCGAGCCACACCGAGTTGCAGGCCCAGGACCCGGGCGGTAAGGATGATGGCCAGGATGTTGATCGCCGGACCCGAGTACAGGAACGTGGTCGCGGGGCCGAGCCCGGCGCCCATGCGGTATATGCCCGCGAACAGCGGCAGAACGGTGCACGAGCAGACGGCCAGAATGGTGCCGGATACCGAGGCCACACCGTAGGCCAGGACTTTCCGGGCGCCCGCCCCGAGGTATTTCATGACCGACGTCTGACTGATAAAAACACCAATCGCGCCGGCGATGAAAAAGGCGGGGATAAGACACAGGATCACGTGTTCTCGCGCATACCACTTGACGAGCGCGAGCGCCTCCGAGATGGCGTTGTCAAAGCGCGTCTGGCCGACCGGAAGGTAAAAGCAGACCAAGAAAACGGCCGTAATCAGGGTGAGCGGTCTTAACTCGTTCTTCCAGTTCATGTTGCTGTGCGGCTTCCGGTTCGCCGGTACGCCAATCCCTTTGTTAGCCTGTTCAACGCCCGGGTGCACCAAGGTGCTATAGCTTGCGAGCGAGGGCCTTCTGCTCCTTCGCCGTTGACTTGATCACGGTTTCCACGCAACTGAAGAAATTCAGCATGCAGGGCGTTCTCAGCCGGTAGTGTACCTGCAACCCGCGTTTTTCGTCCTCGATAATGCCGGCATTCTTCAAGACCGAAAGGTGCTTGGAGACCGTTGACGTATCGGCCCCGATCATGTCGGTCAACTCATGGACGCACCTCTCCCGGCGGGAGAGTTCGTCGACTATGAAAAGCCGCGTCGGGTGGGCCATGGCCTTGATAATTCGGGCCCGGGCTTCATAGTGGGCATATTTCCGTGGCTGCATCGTCGGTTTCCCTTAACTTGAATTCACTATTTGGCAATATAGCCAAATAGCCAGACAGGCGCAAGCGGTTTTGAAACCGCCGAAGATCCTTTCTTGCAGGGCCGGGGCTGATTTCTTTGGCTCTTGACCCCCGCAGCCGGCCGGCCGTACCTTGTGGTGGAGCTTTCGGGCGTGTATGGGACGGTTTGAATTCATTGACCACACGGCGGATATCGCGATCAAGGCGTATGGCCGGTCGCTCGAGGAAGCGTTCGCTGTCGCCGCCGAGGCGATGTTTGCGATCATTACGGACGGCTCTACAACAGTAGAGCCGGAAGAGGAGATATCTCTGAGCGTCGAGTCGCTCGACCGGGAGGGTCTGCTTGTCGGTTTCCTGTCGCAGCTGATTGTCCTGCACGAGGCTGACGGGTGGGTCTTCGGCAGGTTTCAGGTATCGCTCGAAGATGAACGTCACCTGACGGCCGTGGTCCGCGGCGAAAAATATGTGCCCGAAAAGCATGGTCGCGGCACACAGGTCAAAGGTGTATCGTATCATATGATGGAGATCGTTGACGGCACGCCGGCCAAACCCGGTTACGTCCAGGTGCTGTTCGACATCTGATCGAACCCCGCGGCCGGTGTGATTGAAATGTTCAGACACGGGAAGTGATTATGGCCTGGCAGGGAAAACTCCACAAAGTCGGTGAGTGCCGGTACGAGATTCCAATGGACTACCAGAGCGAGTCGATGAAGCAGCACGGCCTGTCGATGCGGGTTCCGGGGCTGATCTATGCCGATGGGACGATGGTCGAAAGCATCACCGCCGACAACTCGCCCGACCAGGTGGCGCACGTGGCGACCCTGCCCGGCATAGTCAAGAACTCGTTTGCGATGCCGGACATCCATCATGGGTACGGCTTCGCCATCGGCGGCGTGGCGGCCTTCGATGCCGACGAGGGTGTTATCTCGCCGGGGGGTGTCGGTTATGATATCAACTGCGGCGTTCGCCTGATCCGTACAAGTCTGCACGCCGAAGACATCAAGAGCCGTCTGACGAAGTTGATCGATACCTTCTACACCAACATTCCCTCAGGTGTCGGCGTGGGCGGGCGCGTGAAGCTCACGATCGATCAGATTGACGGCGTCCTGATAAACGGCGCGAGATGGGCCGTGTCCCAGGGATACGGATGGGAAGAGGACCTTGAGCGGATAGAAGAGAACGGCTGCATCGAAGGGGCCGACCCTTCGGTGGTGAGCCACAGCGCCAAGAAGCGGGGTGCACCGCAACTGGGGTCACTCGGCGCCGGGAACCATTTCCTCGAGATACAGCAGGTGGACCAGATCTACGATCCGGTCGCTGCCGCGGCGTTCGGGATTCTCGAAGTCGGGCAGGTGACCATTATGGTCCACACCGGGTCGCGCGGGTGCGGCCACCAGATCTGCACCGACTACCTTGACCTGATGCGTCACGCCAATCAGAAGTACAACATCCCCCTGGTGGATCGGGAGCTTTCCTGTGCGCCGGCTTCATCGCCGGAGGCACAGCGGTATTTTACGGCTATGAAGTGCGGTGCGAATTTCGCGTGGGCGAACCGACAGATGATCACTCACTGGGTCAGGGAGTCGTTCGAACGGGTGATGCAGAAGTCGGCCAGGAGCCTTGAATTGCGGATGGTCTACGACATTGCGCACAACATTGCCAAGCTCGAGGAGCATGAAGTGGGCGGTCGGATGCGGCGGCTGTACGTTCACCGAAAGGGGGCCACCAGGGCGTTCGGCCCCGGAAACCTGGTGCTTCCGGGCGACTACCGCGAGGTGGGCCAGCCGGTGTTGATCCCGGGGGACATGGGCACGGCCAGTTACCTGCTGGTCGGCACCGAGACGGCCATGAAGGAAACGTTCGGGTCTTCCTGTCACGGGGCCGGGCGATTGATGTCCCGCCGCCAGTCAATGAAGCAGTTCCCTGTCAGCGAGGTCCTGGAAAAGATGCGACGGAAGGGCATTTACCTCAAGGCAGCCAGCCGGCGGGGCATTTCCGAGGAGGCACCGGGCGTGTACAAGAACATCGACAACGTGGTAGACGTGTCTCACAGGTCCGGTATCGCCCGAAGGGTGGCCCGGTTCCGTCCACTTGGCGTCGTCAAGGGGTAACGAGCGGCCGTCGCCCGCACGTCTCCGGCAGGGCAGGCGGCAGTGTGTTCGCGGCCGATTACTTTCCGAACAAAGCGTCCAGGGCACTCTTCAGTTCGGGGTGCATGAAACGGTAACCTGCCTCTATCAGCTTCACGGGCACCGCCCGCGTGCTTGCCAGCAGGAGATCATCGGCCATCTCGCCCGAGATGAGCCTGAGGGCAAATCGGGGTGCTGCAAGCAGGGCCGGTCGGCCGAGCGCCTTTGCCAGCGCCCTGGTGAATTCCCTGTTTGTCACCGGATGCGGCGCCACCGCGTTGACGGCTCCGGACATGCTGTGACCGGACATGGCGAAGTCGATTATCCCGATCAGGTCGTCGATGGCAATCCAGCTCATGTACTGCCGCCCCGTACCGAGTGTTCCGCCCAGCCCGGACTTGAACAGCGGCAGCAGTCTCGGCAGCACGCCGCCCCCAGTTGATAGAACCGTGCCGGTTCGGAGCCTGACTTCCCTGATGGAGGTGTGGGCGAGCGGCGCTGACGCCTCTTCCCATTCTCGTGTGACATCGGCCAGAAAGCCGTCCCCGGGGGTGGCATCCTCGGTCAGCTCTTCGTCACCGCGGTCCCCGTAATAACCCACGGCCGAGGCCAGGACCGCGACGGCCGGGGGATTGGCCAGTTCCTTCAGCCGGCTGCACAGCAGCGACGTGCCCCGAACACGGCTGTCACGGATGCGCCGTTTTTGCTCGGGCGTCCAGCGTTGAGCGGCCACGTTTTCTCCGGCCAGATGGATTACGGCGTCGAATCCCTCCAGCGGTTTCAACTCCAACAGGCCCGAGGTCGGGTCCCACATTACTGAACCCGGGACCACTGCCCGGCCGGGTCGAACCAGCCGCGTGATCTCGTGTCCCCGACCGGCCAATGACTTCACCAGCGCCGATCCGATCAATCCGGTTGATCCCGAGACAAGAATTCTCACGTCCGCCCTCCTCGCCGGGCTACTGCGACAGCTCGGCCAGCTTTTCTTTCACCTCGTCGGCGTGCCCGGCGGCCTGCACATCACTCCACACGTATGCGATGGTACCGTCGGGCCTGATCAGAAACGTGCTGCGGGCAACCCCCATCATTTCTTTTCCATAGATCTTCTTGAGGCGCCAGGCGCCGTATTTGCGGAGGACGCTCTTGTCCTCGTCACTCAGGAGCGTCAGGTCCAGCTTGTGCTTGGCGGTGAATTTCTGATGGCTGGCGACGGAGTCAGGTGAGACGCCCAGCACCACGGCGTTGAGTTTCTCGAAGGCCTTGATGCCTGCCGTGAAGTCGCACGCTTCGGTGGTGCATCCGGGCGTATCATCTTTGGGGTAGAAATAGAGCACCACCCACTTTCCGGTGAAGTCGGTCAGCGAGACGTCGGCGCCGTCCTGGCCGGGCAGCGTGAAGTCCGGCGCGCCGGTACCCGCAGCGGGTATCTGATTATCCGATGTACTCATCGTGGTCCTTTCTCATGTTTTGATAGCTCAGACGGGATCTGTAAGGTCTTAACACAATCAAGGCCGTGGTTGTTCACAAATCAAGCCCCGTGTTTTGCCGGGACGCGGGCCCGGCGTCGTGTCGGCGTCAGCCGACTCGCTTGTGGAAGCGTATCATGGAAAAGCTGAATATGACCGCGCCGAATACGATGAGCGCCCCGATCTCCGGCAGCAGGTCGACCAGGCCGGCCCCTTTCATCATTATACCGCGTATGATGCTCATGAAGTAGCGCATCGGGTTAAGGTAGGTGATGCGCTGGATGAGCGGGGGCATGTTGCTGATGGGGGTGAAAAAGCCGGACGTCAGGATGGCGAAGATGGCGAAGAACCAGGCTAGGAACATGGCCTGCTGCTGGGTCGAGGTGATGGTGGAGAAGAACATACCCATCCCGAGCGTCGTGAGCAGGAAGAGGCCGGCCAGGGCAAACAGCAGCAACGGGGAGCCGACGAAGGGAATGCCGAACCACAGCACCCCGATCGTCAGGGCCAGCGTCGCCTCGAAAAGCCCGAGAATGGCAAAGGTGGTGAGCTTGCCCAGCAGGAGCGTGTGCACCTTTATCGGTGTGACCATCAGTTGCTCCAGCGTGCCCGTTTCGCGTTCGCGGACAATCGCCATCGACGTCAACATAACCGTCACCATCATCAACAGCGTGGCCACGATCCCCGGCACCATGTAGTTGACCGACTCCGCCTCCGGATTGTACAGGAACCGGTGTCGGATCTCCACGGGCGGACTCACGCCGGTCACCCTGCGGGAGTATCGGTTCACGATCTGGGCGCAGTACCCCAGGCCCGTACGGGCGGAGTTGGCATCCGCACCGTCGGCCAGAACACCCACCGTTACGCTGTCTCCCCTGGCAAGCCCGGACGAAAAACCGTTGGAGATGATAAGGGCCATTTCCGCCGAGCCGTCCTTGAAACGAGCGTCCAGATCCCAGACGGGAGTCGCCTCTCGCACGAACGCCTCTTCGGTCGGGAGAAAGTAGTCGCCGGCTTTCATGGCGCTGACCAGTTCCCGCGACGTTCGGCTGCGGTCGAAGTCGTATACGTCGAGCGTGATGTTCTTGACGTCGACATTGACGGCATAGCCGAGGAGCAGGAGTTGCACGACCGGCATGGCAAAGATGATTCCCAGCATCTTGGGGTCACGCCAGACCTGGATGAATTCCTTGCGGATCAGGCCGAGGTACGCTCGCCGCATGATCAGTCCACCCTCGTCTTGAATCTGCGTCCGGCCACTAGCAGCAGCGAAGCCATCAATACGACGAGCCCCAGGCCGTGAACGGCGAGAACGTCGGCGCCGGCTCCCTTGAGCATGATGCCTCGAATGATGGCCACAAAATACCTGGCCGGGATGAGATAGCTGACCGCCTGCAACGGTACGGGCATGTTTTTCACCGCGAATATAAAGCCCGACAGCATTACGGACGGGAGCATGGTGGTCAGCAGGGCGATCATCATCGCCACCTGCTGCGTGGCCACGAGGGATGAGATCAGAATGCCGATTGAGAGCGCGGCGGCCACGTAGACCAGACCGAATCCGAGAAGCAACAATGGCGCTCCGACAAAGGGCACGCCGAAGACGACCTTGGCAAAAACCAGAACCAGAATGCCGTCGAGCAGCGCGATCAGGATGTACGGGAGCAGCTTGCCGACGAGGATTTCCGACGGTCGGACCGGCGCCGTGAGAAGTTGTTCCATGGTGCCGGTCTCTTTTTCTTTGGCGATCGTGATTGAAGTCAGGAGCGCCGAGATCATCATCATCAGGATAGCCACCAGGCCGGGAACGAAGAAATGCGCCGATTTCAGGTCGGGATTGTAAAAGACGCGCGGCGAGATCATGATGCCCGGTACCGGCACACCATGTGGCACGCGCTCAAGCAGAAAATCCCGCAGGACAACGTTCGAATAGCTTTGCACCGCGGCCGCCAGGATGGCGTCCGAGCCGTCGATCGTCATGCCCAGCGTATGCTCCTCACCGTTTCCGAGCGCCTGCCCGAATCCCGGTTTGATGTAGAGGATGGCGCTGGATCGGGCGGACCGAAGAATTGACTCCGGATCGAGCGGATCCACTGGAACTTTCGGCCTGCTGAAGTGCGGCGAGTTGTAGAAACTGCCCGTAAGGTCGCGGGATTCACGCGAGTGATCGAAATCGACAATGGATATGGTAACGTTCTCGATGTCCAGGTTGATGGCGTAGCCGTAGAGAAACGTCATCATGATGGGCATGGCGATGACGATGATCAGGGAACGCACGTCACGCAGGATATGGAGGATTTCCTTGCGGACTATGAAGCGGATTCTATGCATTGCATTGGTCCTGAGACTCAATGAGGCTCACGAACATATCCTCGAGGGTGACGGCCCGGTGCTCTTTGACGAGTTCGAGCGGCTTGCCCAGCTCGATGATTCTCCCGCAGTGCATGATTGAGATCCGGCCGCAGTACTCCGCTTCGTCCATGTAGTGGGTGGTGACAAAGACCGTGACGCCCTCGTCGGCCAACTCGTAGAGGGTTCCCCAGAAGGTGCGGCGGAAGACCGGGTCCACGCCGGCGGTGGGTTCGTCAAGGAAGAGGATCTCGGGCCGGTGCAGCATCGCGGCGGCCAGGGCCAGTCGCTGTCGCCAGCCCACCGGAAGGGAACCCGCAGTCCTGTCAAGGAAGCCGTGAAGGGCCAGCCGGTCGGACAGGGCGGCCACGCGGCGATCGACGGTCGACCGGTTCAACCCGTACGCGGAGCCGTAGAAGCGCAGGTTCTCGCCACCGGTCAGGTCGGGATACAACGAGAACTTCTGTGACATGTACCCGATCGAGCGCTTTATCAGTTCAGGCTGCTTACGGACGTCGTACCCGGCCACCGTACCCGCGCCGGAACTGGGCATGAGCAGGCCGCAGAGCATGCGGATGACCGTTGTCTTGCCGGCCCCGTTGGCCCCCAGAAATCCGAAAATCTCCCCGCGCCGGACGGTCAGTGAGACGCGGTCAACGGCCGTAAACGTGCCGAATCGGCGGGTGAGATCGCTGATGCGCACGATCGTATTGTCAGTCACGAGGCGCCCTCCATCAACTGGATAAAGCGATCCTCGAGCGAGGGGTCGACGGCCGTGAGTTCGGCCACTTCAACACCGATCCTGCCCAGGGCATCCACATAATTCCCAATGGCTTGGCCCGGGCCGATGTACAGGTGCAGGCCGGCGCCGAAGCGACGCCCCGTCAGGCCCTCTATGTGGTTCACCTGTTCGACAAGCCGCGTGGTCGGTTCGCGATCCAGGTAGAAGATGCGCCCGGTGAACTCGGCGGAAAGATCTTGCGGTGTTCCTTGTGTGAGTTTCCTGCCGCCCAGCACGAAGCAGGCGCGGTCGGCCCGGGCGACTTCGTCCATGTACGGTGTGCTGACAAGTACCGTCACGCCCTGGCTTCGAAGCGTAAGCAGGATCTCCCAGAACTGGCGCCGCGAGAGAGGGTCGACACCGGTGGTCGGCTCGTCGAGAATCAGCAGGCGGGGATCGTGGACCAGGGCGCATGACAGGGCCAGTTTCTGTTTCATTCCTCCGGAGAGATCCGCCGCCCGACGGTCGGTGAACGGACCAAGGTTGGAGAACTCGTACAGCAGCTTCCTTTTTTGCCGATAGGCATCACCGGTGACGCCATAGATGCCGGCGTAAAAGACCAGGTTTTCTTCCACCGTCAGGTCGGGATACAGCGAGAACTGCTGCGGCATGTAACCGAGCAGCGGCTTTATGTGGTCGAATTGCCTGGTGACGTCGTGCTCGGCGATCATGGCCGTTCCGCTGTCGGGGCTGAGCAGTCCGCACAGGATGCGGATAAGGGTAGTCTTCCCGGAGCCGTCCGGGCCGACCAGGGCGAAAATCTCTCCCTGATGAACGTCAAGCGTGAACCGGTCGAGGGCGGCAACCTGGCCATACGTCCGGCACAACTCCTGGGCCGACACGTAACTCATGGTATTTCCAGGGAGACGAATACCGGCATTCCCACTTTGAGCCGACGGTCGGTGTTGGGAATCCTCACTTTGACGGCATAGACCAGACCCGCTCTTGATTCCGCCGTCTGCACGTTCTTGGGTGTAAACTCAGCTTCATCGGCGGTCCAGACGACCGTGCCGTCGTACTCACGGCCTCCGGTCTCGGTGCTGATCCTGGCGCCGGTGCCCGAAACCACATTGGCGAATGTCGCGGCGGGCAGGTACACTTTAACCCAGACAGTGTCAAGACGAACAATTTTGGCCACCGGCCTGCCAACGGCCAGCAGTTCGCCGGCATCGATGTACTTTTCGGTGACGGTCCCGGAGAGCGGCGCCAGTGGGTAGCAGTCTTTCAACTCGCGGGCAAAGCGGTCGATGTCGCTGTCGAGCTTCTTGATCTCGGCGTCGAGGGTTCTGACATTGGCGAGAGCCGCCTGCTTTGACAATACGGCCTGCGAATGCTCGAACTGGAGTTGTTCGAACTGCTTCTGAGTGGCGGTCCCCGATTTGAGCAGGCGGCTGGCACGCTCGAATTCAGACTTGGCGTACTCTTCGGCCTCGGTGGCCTGCTGCACCTTGATTCGAGCGGTCTCCAGGTTGGCCGTTGCAACCTCGCGCCCCGCCCGCATGGAAGCCATTTGCAGTTCAAGTCGGCTCCCGTCGATTACCAGCAGCGTGTCTCCCTCCTTCAGCGCCGTGCCTTCACCGAAGAAGACGGCCTGAATCTGCCCGGATGTTTCCGCCGAGACGATGACTTCATCGGCTTCGACCAGACCGGAACCGCCTGAGGAATCGCCCAGCCCGCCACACGAAACAAACGTGTACAGGACGGCAAGGGTGATGATATTCTTCACATGGAACATTCTACATACCTCGTTCAAGTTCGTCCGAGCCGATGGCATAGTAGTACTCGGCAGCCGCGATATAGAAATTCGCCAGGGCGGCGGCCAAATTGGACTGGGCCGCCGTAAGGGTCGTCTCGATTTCCAGCAGCCGGTTGGAGGAGAGCAGTCCTTCCTTATGTTTCTCACAGGCGAGCCGGTAGCTCTCCGACGTGATTTCGTACTCGTCGCGAGCGGACAGGTACCTGATGTGGCTGAGTTTCAATTGCTCGTAAGCCAGTCGGGCCTGGACATCGAGTTGCTCGCCCAGTCGAGTACGCTCCCGCCTTGCCGCTTGAACGCCGTGAAAAGCCGCTGAGCGCCGTGACCGGTTCTTGAAGAGATTCAAAGACCATGACAGTTGGCCACCGAACGTGAAGTAATCGTTCCACGTATTGTTGAACCGATCAAGGTTGGGCCTGCCGTACGAGTACCCGGCAAAAGCCGACAGGTTCGGGAGGTATTCGGAGGCCGCAAGATCAACGCGGGACTCACTCAGGCGGATGCCGGCATCGGCGGCCAGAAGCTCGGGCCTGGTCGCCGGGACGGGTTGAGGCTCTTCCGGCAGCACGGGGGGACCGGGCCAGGTTGTGAGGTTTAACGGTTCACCCGGATCAAGCCCGAGAAGGACCAGCAGGCGAATTTCCGCCGACCGCCGTTCGATCAGGGCGCGCTCGTGACCGAACTGTGCCTGGGTCACGGCCAGTCGTGCTTGAAGAAGATCGACGGAATCGGCCGCCCCCGCCTTGTACATGGCCGTGATGTCCGTGCTGATTATCCTGGTGCGCTGTAACGAGGCCAGAGCGGTCTCGACAAGCCGATGTGCCGCCAGAAGGGTCAGATATTCCTTTCGGACCTGGTAGCGGACCCGATCGAGGCCGGCCAGCTCAAGGGCAACGTAGTAATCACGCGCAGAGCGGGCGCCGCCGATGCCGGCGCTTATTCGCCCGCCGGTGTAAAGCGGTACGCCGACGCGGATGTCCGTCTGGTAGGATTCCCTGGTGCCAATCTGACGTGAGAACGACGGGCCGGGCGAGAGGTCGATGTCGAGTGTAGCGATGTCGTCAACGTACAGGGCAAGCGCGGTCAGGGACAGCGTCGGGTGTCTTTCAGCGAGAGCTGATTGCAGCGATTGCCGGGCCGCCTGAGTTTCGGCTGAGGCTTTCTTCAGCGCCAGAGAGTGCTGCTGGGCCAGTGTGAGCGCCTCCCCGAGAGACAGGTCACGGGCCGCCGCCGGCGTGGCGCCGATTATCAGCAGGAGAACCACAAGCACGTATCTCATGGCTGCCTCGCTCTCATACCGTTCAGAAAGAGGTCGACCACGGCCTCTTTGCGTTCGCCGACAAACTGCTCGTGGTCATCGATCTGCAGGACGCGGTCGATGATCGGGGCCAGGAAGTAGTAGCCGAGATTCATGGTCAGGAATGACGTTAACGCCTGGCGAGGATCCGCACGGCGAAACCTGCCGGCGGCCGTTTCCTCGGCGAAGGTCTGCTGAATCGCCTGTGGCAGGCCGGACGCCGACATCAACTGTGCGATTCGGCCGATGACTTCCTCGGACGGGCGGGCCAGCTCGCGCAGGACGAGGGAGCGGAATTCGTGCATTTCGGAAAATGTCTCGGCCCAGAAATCAGTTGCCGCCCGCAACGTGTCTTCAACCGTCTCCGGCTCGGCCAGTCGGCTCTTGAGTCGCTGGCTGATGATCTCGAAATGGTGCTCAAAGACGGCCTGGTAAAGCTGATCTTTCGAGTTGAAGTGGTAGTAAATCATCGCCTTGTTGACACCGGCGTTACGGGCAATCCGCTCCACTCGCGCCCCGGCCGGTCCGTGACGGGCAAACTCAGCCCGGGCCGCAATGATGATTCTCTCGCGGGTGGAGAGGGACGGGCCGGTGTCAGGATCGAGCGGTAAGGGTGGTTTTGCATTGTTCATAACTAACCAGTAAGTTAAACTGACTTGTTAGTTAATATACGACTGTTGCAACTCGTGTCAAGCGGTTTTCCTCCGCCTGGACAGACGCGTTTCCGGCTGGTCTTAATGATTTACAAAGCAATGAGTTAGGTATATTGACAGCCGGTAATTTGCGAGTATCAATTCCGTTTTCTCAGTTTCGACAAGCTTGGCTGCAGGCTTAGATCCATTTGCTGAAGTAAGCGAAACCGTAACCCAGGTACACATACCGCACGAAACGGGCGGCCACCATGGTGACCAGAAACAGCAGTGCCGGGAACCGCTTGGCGCCGCAGGCTACGTACAGGACGTCGCACGGTATCGGTGACGCCGTGCCCAGAAACAGGATCAGGGTCACGTATTTCTTCGACTTTCCCCGTGTCCAGGGGTGTTGGCGTATGTTGGGGAAACGCTTTTGGACCCAGGGCCGGTCGGCGAAGTATCTGCCCAGCGAGAACGTGACGAATGATCCTAACGCCGAGCCGACGGCCATCACTGAAGCCAGCCGGAAGATATTATATCCCAGGGCGATTCCCAGCACGGCGTAGCCCCAGATCGGAAGGGCCAGCGGCGTCGAGGAAACGGCGGTCACCAGAAAGAGAATCACGTCCACCCACTGCTGGCCGTAGCGGGTCATCAGGTCGAGGCCGAAGGCGTTGATCGGCTCCTTGAACAATCCGACCAGTATGAGGCCGGTCAGGATTATTCCGATGGTGATGACGACGGACGAGAGCCCGTTTTTCTCCTCCGGGCCGGGTTTGTCTTTTTCCTTCCTCACGGCCGCCTCATCAGCGGCCTGCGGTCTGAGCATGTGGCCGTCCTGGATTTGCAGCACGCGGCCGTCTAGCGGACGGGCGGGCTGCCGGCCGGTCAGGGCCAGAATGGTCGGCACGAGGTCATAATTGTACACGTAATCGTCTTTGAACGGTACGCTCAGGGCCAGGGGGACGAGCATGTGCTCACGGTGCAGGGAGCCGTGCGAGCTGTGGTGTTCCGGGTCCTCGTGCTGCAGGCGCAGATCGTACGACGGCTCGCTGCTGAGCACCACGTCGCCGCTTCGGGGGCTGGCCAGCAGCATGAACAGTTGGTTGACGGCGTCGGGATAGGTATGAAAGTACGTCAGGCGAAACAACTCGTCGGCGGTAAAGGTGCCGGCAGGGTGCTCGCGCAACGGGTTGTCATCCTCGACGGTCACCTCGTACCGGCCGTCGTTTCGAACGGCCCGAAGGCGGCCCCGTTTACCGGCGAAGATTATGCCGTTCTCGCCCGCCCGGGCGGCAACGAACGAGACCCCGTCGGTGTTGACGAGCGTTCGAAACAGTCGGCCGATGCGTGAATCGTTCATCATCTCGTCGTACTGCCAGTGCGCTCCCCACTTCTCGCCGCGCTTGAAATAGATCTGTGCCATGGCGTTGCCGCTTTCCATGACGGCGCTGTCATGCCGGCTGCGGTACAGTTTCGGATAGTAGTAAGGGTTGAACTCATGAGCCTTGACCAGATCGACCAGCGGAATATGGACGGTGGTCGCCGAGAGGCCGTGATCGCTGACCACGGCGAGAATGGTCTCGTCGTAGGACCCGTTCTGCTTGAGCACGTCGGCAATGTTCCCGACGGCGCGGTCAATTGTCTCGTAGGCGCCGACGGTCTTGTCGTGAAAGGGGGAGTACAGGTGCGAGTATTCGTCGATGCCGAAGAAGCTGGCGATGATGCAATGGCTGCCGGCGCGGATCCGCTCGATCACCAGGCGTTCGACCATCCGGTCAACGGGGTCCCAGTCGTCGCTGCCGTGGGCACGCACGATGCGATACAGCCGGCGTGCGATCAGCTTGTAGAGATGCTGGTTGGGGCAGTAATCGACCAACTCAAGGATGGAACTGGGCTTGTCGAAATACTCGAACAGGGAGATGGATTTCTCCGGGTCCATGTCCCGGCCCAGCATGAGACCGCGAGGGCTATTAAGGCTGCGATGGCGGTAGACGTCTCGCCGCCTGGCGTCATGCGTGCGTCGGCACAGCCAGCGATAGCCCGGTACGTTGGCCGTGCCCGGGTGAAGGCCGGATACGAACGGGATGTGCGCCGGCCCGGTGGTGCTCGGGAATACCGACAGCGCCGTGCGGTAGCAGCCCCGGTCAGTGATATGGGTCTTGATATTCGGCAGCCGGCCGGCTTCGAGCAACTGCTGGGTCAGGTCAGCTCGACCGCCATCCGCCACCAGGACAATACATCGAGTGTACAAACCAATCCTTTGGTCAGTGACTTTCCCGCTGGACTTACGGGCGCCGCAGTATAACTGCCGGTCCGGCAGCAGGCAATCGATTTGGATGGCCGGGTGATGCAGGTCCGTGCTGCCGTGGGCCCGGCCGGCCAGGGCCGGCAGTTCGGAAGGGCAAACAGTTGCCATGGGCGGCTTCGAGTGCTATTTTCCCGGCTGGCAGGTTCTCATGCAATCCAAGATGATACGTATCCTTATCGCTGACGACCAAAGGCTGTTTCGCCGCGGCCTGGCCGCGCTTTTGGGGCAACAAGAGGGGGTCGAAGTGGCCGGCGAAGCCGCCGACGGCCGTGAGGCCGTGGAGCAAACGGCTCTCCTGAAGCCGGATCTCGTTATCATGGATGCTCTCATGCCGGTGCTGGACGGCCTGGCCGCCTGCCGCCGTATTCGGAGTATGTACCCCGGCTCAGAGGTGTTGTTTCTTTCCGACCACCGGAACGAGAATCATATGCGCGAAGCCTTCGAAGCCGGCGGGCGCGCGTACCTGCTGAAAGACTGCGAGTTTGAGGAACTGATATACGCCGTGAGGAAAGCGGCGGCGGGAGACTTTTATATTTCCGGACCGGCCAGCCAGGACATGGTGGCCGAGTATGTCAAACCGCTTGTCAAAGAGCAGCAGCCGGGCGGGATTATGACGCAGCGCGAGAAAGAGCTGTCACGTCTGCTGGCCGATGGATACTCGACCAGGGAAGCTGCGGAGGTATTGAATATCTCGCCGAAGACGGCCGAGACTCACCGGGCCTCAATCATGAAGAAACTCAGCGCCAAGAACGTAACGGACATCGTCAAGTACTGTATTCGCAACCACATCATTCAGCCCTGAGCGCATGACCGGATGACCGGAGCGGTTGTCCGTTCAGGACGCATTTAGGTACTTTTCCTCGTCAGAATGGGGTCTTATCCCTATTGTCGGACTCGGGTTATTGCATAGATTTACGGGATCGTATCGACCGCCCCGCGCAGCGGGAAGGTGCAAAACGACAGAAACGGCTAATGGCATAGCAAGGAGTATTCGATGGCGGCTTATGTAGATGAAGTCATGTCAGAGGTGAGGGCCAAGAACCCCGCAGAGCCGGAGTTTCACCAGGCCGTCCATGAAGTCGTTGAGTCGTTGACGCTCGTGCTCGACAAGCACCCGGAGTACCGCAAAGCCAGGATCCTGGAGCGGATTATTGAGCCGGAGCGAGTCATCATATTTCGCGTCCCGTGGGTGGACGATCAGGGTGAGGTTCACATCAACCGGGGTATACGGATCGAGATGAACAGCGCCATCGGTCCCTACAAGGGAGGTCTCCGTTTCCACCCGTCGGTTAACCTGGGCATACTGAAATTCCTGGCTTTCGAGCAGGTTTTCAAGAACAGCCTGACTACTTTACCGATAGGTGGCGGCAAAGGCGGTTCGGATTTTGATCCCAAGGGCAAGAGTGACAACGAAGTGATGCGGTTCTGTCAGGCCTTTATGACGGAGCTGCAGCGCTATATCGGCCCTAACACCGATATCCCGGCCGGTGATATCGGCGTCGGCGGCAGAGAAATCGGCTTCCTGTTCGGGCAGTACAAAAAGATCAGAAACGAGTTCACGGGTGTGTTGACCGGCAAGGGTCTCAACTGGGGTGGTTCACTTATTCGTCCCGAGGCCACCGGGTACGGTTCGGTGTATTTTGCCGCCGAGATGCTGGCCAGTCGCAACGAGACACTTGAGGGCAAGTCGTGCCTTGTCTCCGGCAGCGGCAACGTTGCCCAGTTTACGACCGAAAAGCTGCTGGACATGGGAGCCAACGTGCTCACCGTTTCCGATTCCGGCGGCTACGTGCATGACCCTGAAGGTATCGATCGTGACAAGCTTGCCTTCATCAAAGAGCTCAAAAACGTTCGTCGCGGTCGTATCAAGGAGTACGCCGAGAAATTCGCGGCAGCGACATATGCCACCCTGGACCCGGGTCTGGACTACAATCCGCTGTGGAATCACAAGGCGGATTGCGCCTTCCCCAGCGCCACCCAGAACGAGATCGGCGCCAGGGACGCTCGGAATCTGCTGGACAACGGTGTGTACGTCGTCTCTGAGGGAGCCAACATGCCGACGATGCCTGAGGGCGTGAAACTGTTTCTCGAGCGCGGGATTCTCTACGGCCCGGGCAAGGCGGCCAACGCCGGCGGTGTCGCCGTTTCGGGCCTTGAGATGGCCCAGAACTCGATGCGGTACGGCTGGACGCGTGAAGAGGTGGACGACCGCCTGAGACTTATCATGAAGAGTATTCACCAGGCGTGTGTCCAGGCCGCTGAGCGGTTTGGAACGCCGGGCAACTACGTCAACGGAGCCAACATCGCCGGTTTCCTCAAGGTTGCCGATGCGATGATGGACCAGGGAGTCGTGTGAGTCCGGCCTTTGCCCTTCCATAGCAAAACGGAGTGGCTTTCGGCCATTCCGTTTTGTATTTTGGCCGATATGGCCGTGCTATCCTCCGCAACCCGGCCCGGCAACTGTTCACTCGGAAACGCGGTAGGGAAGATTGGACGAACAGGTAACAGGGCGTAAGTACGTCCGCCGCTTCCAGGAATTCCAGGATCTCATGCGCTACCGCGTCAATGAGATTCTGCTGGTGTCCAGCCTGTACGACTCCTTTATCCTCGAGGAGGACGGCCGCTTGCACGAGATGATCCTCTCCGAGTATATTGACCTTAATCTCTCCCACGCGCCCGGGTTGACGCGCGTCGCCAGCGGTGCGGAGGCGATCAGGATGGCCCGCGAGCAGGATCGCTTTGACCTCATCATTACGACCATGAACCTTGGCGACATGAACGCCTTTGAACTGGCCGCGGGCATCAAGCAGGAGGATCTCAAGGTGCCGGTCGTGCTTCTGACGTACGACAACCGGGAACTGACCGAAATGACGTCCCGGTATGATGCCTCCGTCTTTGACAAGGTTTTCATATGGCACGGGGACCATCGTATCCTCATCGCCATCATCAAGTACATTGAAGATCGTCAGAATCTCGACCACGACACGCGGTCCGTCGGCGTGCAGTCGATCATCGTAATTGAAGACAACGTCAGCTTCTACTCGTCGTTCCTGCCGATGATATACACCGAGCTGGTCCGCCATACCCAGAATCTTATCTCCGAAGGCGTCAATATCTCGCATAAGCTGCTGCGCATGCGGGCCCGCCCGAAAATACTCCTGTGCTCTACCTACGAGGAGGCGTGGGCTTACTACAAGCGCTACGAAGACAGCGTTCTCGGCGTTGTAGCGGATATCGAATTCCCACGGGAGGGGCAGCTTGACCCGGAGGCCGGGATCCGCTTTGCCAAGGCGGTAAAGGCCCTGCACTTCGACATCCCCATTCTCCTGCAATCGGACTCGCCTCGGTTCAAGAAAGTCGCCCGGGAAATGAACCTGTCGTTCCTGATCAAGACCTCGCCGTTGCTGCTGCACGAACTGAGCCGGTTCATGGAAGAACACTTCAGCTTCGGTGACTTTATCTTCCGCCTTCCTGACGGCAGCGAGGCGGGTCGGGCAACGGATCTGAAATCTCTCGAGGAGAAACTTCACACCGTTCCGGACGAGTCGCTGCTGTATCATTCCGAACGAAACCACTTTTCCAACTGGCTGAAAGCCAGGACGGAGTTCTGGCTGGCCCATAAGCTACGGCCCCAGCGGGCCAGCGATTATGCAACCACGGAGGAACTGCGCCGTTCGCTGATAGGTTCGCTGCGTGATTTTCGCCGGGAGCAGCAACTGGGGTTGGTTTCGGACTTCGACATTCAGAGCTTTGACATAACCTCGAGTTTCGCCCGGATCGGTGGAGGCTCGCTCGGCGGCAAGGCGCGCGGGCTTGGCTTCGTGAACTCACTGCTGAGCAGCTACGGTATCCGCAACCGTTTTGCCGGCGTCCAGATCGGCGTTCCCGCGGCGGTGGTGATCGGTACCGACGTGTTCGATGAGTTCGTGGCGGGCAACCGTCTGTATGGCTTCGCTATCCAGTCGACTGACGACGAGGAGATATACCGGCGGTTTCTCGAGGCTCGGCTCCCCGAGGCGGTGATCAAGCAACTCCAGGAATTCCTGGAGGTCATCCGGTTTCCGCTGGCGGTGCGGTCCTCCAGTCTTCTGGAGGATTCCAAGTACCAGCCGTTCGCCGGCGTTTACAAGACGTATATGCTGCCAAACACCCACCGGGACATGACTGTCAGACTGGAAGAACTGGCTGCTGCAATCAAGCGGGTGTACGCCTCTACCTTTTCGCACCATGCCAAGAACTACATGCGGGCCACCCCCTACCGCCTCGAGGAGGAGAAGATGGCGGTGATTCTCCAGAGGCTTGTCGGCAACCGGCATGAGCGGCGATTCTACCCTGATTTCTCAGGCGTCGCCCGTTCGCACAATTTCTATCCGACACCGCCCATGTCCGCCTCCGACGGCATCGCCTCGGTCGCCCTGGGACTCGGCAAGACGGTGGCTGAAGGCGGCCTGGCCGTGCGCTTCTGTCCCCGCTATCCCAGGCACCTGATCCAGTTCTCGGACATCGAAAGCACTCTGGAGTACTCACAGAAACAGTTCTATGCCCTGGAACTGGAGAAACCGGACGGACGGCCTGATCTCAGCCGTGAGATTCAGTTGCGCAAGTACGGACTCGAGACGGCCGAGATGGACAACACCCTGGCCCCGGTGGCGTCGACCCATTCGGCGGAAAACAATGCCGTGTACGACGGTCTGGCGCGCCCGGGCACGCGGCTGGTTACCTTTGCGCCAATCCTGAAGAACGGCCTGTTTCCCCTGCCGGAGATACTTCGCCTCTCGCTCGATCTGGGGAGCTGGGGCATGAGCTCACCGGTGGAGATGGAGTTTGCGGTCAGTTACCAGGTCCCCGAGGGCCAGCCCAAGGAGTTTGCGCTTCTCCAGATGCGGCCGCTCGTCCAGAGCCGTGAGTCCGACGACGTCGACGTCGAAGGCATCGACCCCGGGGACTGCATCTGCCAGTGTTCGCAGGTCCTGGGCAACGGCCTGATTGACGGCATTCACGATGTCGTTATGGTGGACACGGAGGCGTTCGAGCGTTCCCGGAGCCGTGAGGTGGCCAGGGAGGTGGGCATCTACAACGCCGTCCTTACCGACAAAGGCCGGCCTTACCTTCTCATCGGTGTCGGCCGCTGGGGATCCTCTGATCCCTGGCTGGGTATTCCCGTGGGCTGGGATGAGATTTCAGGTGCCCGTGTCATCATTGAAGCCGGTTTTGCCGATCTGCGGGTCGTGCCGTCGCAGGGTTCGCATTTCTTCCAGAATATCACATCGTTCATGGTCGGCTACTTCTCGGTCGACATCGGCGACGGGTTTGTTGACTGGTCGTGGCTGCTGCAGCAGAGGACCGCCAACCGGAAAGCATACACGCGCCACCTTTATTTCGACCAGCCGCTGGTGGTCAAGATGAACGGCCACCAGCATAAGGGTGTCATTCTCAAGCCGGGAGTTGTGAATCAGGCCGGAAATCAGTATTCCGAGTGAGTGCCTGTCGACCGCCCTCGGGCGGGCACGGGTACAAAGTTAAGAGGCAGACCACCGCATGGATTCGACCAGACGGGCTCGCGCGTTTCATCCGCTCCTTTTTATGCTCTACCCGGTTCTGTACCTCTTTGCCCGGAATGCCGATCTGTTCCGGTTTCGAGAGATCGTCGTGCCGTTGCTGTTCGTGCTGCTGCCGGCGATGGCGGCGTGGCTTTTGCTACGCCTGTTCGTCCGCGACCCGCATAAGGCTGCTTTGCTGGTCTCCCTGGCAGTGCTGTTCTTCTTCTCCTACGGGCACGTGAAGAACGCCGTGCTGGCGCTAACGCCCGGTGACATTGTCCTGGGAAGAAACCGGTATCTCTTTCCGCTCCTCGGTGTCATGTTCCTTGCCGTCGTATACGTCGTCGTGAGGACTCGCCGGGCGGTCAGCAGGCTCACGCCGCTTCTGAATGTGGCTGCGGTCATCCTGGTGGGCCTGTCGGTGGTGCAGATCGGGTATGCACGGCTGGCACGAAAGGCCGTTCCCGAGGCCGGGATTGTTCGCCTCTCACCGCCTTCCGATCCGCAGGCGGTGCCGGACATCTACTACCTGATCCTTGACGGCTACGCGGGTGAGGACGTTCTGGCGGAGACGTTCAACTATGACAACAGCGAGTTTTACCGCCAGCTTGAGCAACGGGGCTTTTTCGTCTCCAGGAGCAGCCGGTCCAATTACTGCCGGACACTGCTCTCGCTGGCCTCTTCACTGAACTTGACCTATCTTGACAGCCTTGCGGGCTGGGACGCTTCCGACCGTTCGCCGCTCCTGCGCATGATCTGGAGCAGTCGGCTCGCCCGGAGCCTCAGGCTGGCGGGGTACAAGAGTGTTGTTTTCGCATCGCCGTTGCCGACTACCGAACGGGCGGCGGCGGAGGTCTATGTCGCGCCCCGGTGGTCGCCGGGCCAGTTAGGTAACGCACTGTTGAACATCACGCCGATTCCCGGTCTCCTGGCTCTGGCCTCGCCCGCTCTCTCGTCGCTGCAGTACGATTGGCACCGCCGGTCGTTGTTGTACACGTTTGACCATCTGGGTGACTGGGCTCGCTCGGATGAGCCGGTCTTTGTTTTCGCTCACATCCTGGCTCCGCATCCGCCGTTTGTTTTCGGCGCCGACGGGCGGGCGGTCAGCGCTGATCGGATGTTCTTCTATCACGACGGTGACGACTTCCTCAGGCTGGGGGGCACCTATGAAGAGTACCTCTTGGACTATCCGTCGCAACTGGAGTACGTCAACGCGCTGACGCTGGCAGCCATCGATACGATTCTCGCCCGGTCGGTTCGCCCGCCGATCATAGTCCTTCAGGCCGACCACGGCGCCCGCATCCGGCCGGACAGCCTCGACTTCAACCCCGCGTATCACCGGCGGTTGTTCTCCATTCTCAACGCCCTCTACGTGCCGGACCCCTGCCTGCGCCTTTTGCGAGACGACCTGTCGCCGGTCAACAACTTTCGGGTCATCTTCGACCGCTACTTCGGCACCGAGCTGCCGTTGCTGCCTGATCGATGCTATTACTCGAGCTGGGAAGGGTTGTACGACTTTGTCGATGTCACCAGGGACGCACGGCCGGTTAATGCCGGGCCTTAGCGCCGCCGGCGTACATGGTACCGAATTCGGGCGGTAAGAGCGAACTTTTGGGGGGCGGGGGGCGTGAAGCGAGAGCGGGGGTGCTGACCGGGAGTGCGGTGAGCCGCTACGGCACGACCATCAGCTTCCCTTTACGATCCCTGCCGGCAACGTACCACAGGTAGATACCGGTGGCGACCTCATAGCCCTCGGCGTTTCTGCCGTCCCACATCCAGTTGCCCGAGAGACCGCTCCTGGCCAGGACGGTGCCGCCCGAGACGGATTTGATGACGAGCTCGACCGGCTCGACCGGCAGGACAAACGTGACATGTCCCCCCTGGCTGAAGCTGACCGGGTTGGGATAGGCGTAGACAACAAGATTTTGCGCCTGAGACTCTGCTCCGAGAATGAGCACGGAGAACAGCGCAAAAGGCATCCAGGATGAGTAAAGGGAGTCATCGCGGCTGCGCACTTGCCAGCCGTACGGCTGGCCGCGCTGGAGGATTCCCTCCGGGACCGTCCATCCCGTGACGTCCAGGTCCTCCGGGATGTCGGTGGCCGAGGCCAGCAGAACCGTGCCGTCTTCGTTGTACAGCCGGAATTCGTAAGTGAGCGAGTCTCCTTCCGGGTCGGCACTGTTCTGGACGTACAGGGTCGGCGTGAGCGAGGTCACGATTTCACCGGGCAGGGGGCTGTCGATCGTGGGGACGGTCGGCGGCAGGTTGATGAATCCTGTCACCAAATTAAAACCCCTGGCTAGTGACCAGGGGCTGTACTCCGAGGAATCGTCGGCGATGGCCCGGCAGCGGTAGTAGTATACCAGCGAATTGGACAGGCCGGAAAACGTTGCCTGCGCCAACTCGTCGTAGCTGACGACGGTCACGGTATCGGCGCCCGTAAAGAAAGTGTCGGTGTCCAGAATGAACTCATAGATGAGCGTCAGGTACGACGGAACCGTCCCGGCGAACAGGGTTGCCTCCCCCGCGATAGTATCCGCGATGATCGTGTCCATCGACGTGACCGGCGCCAGGATGCCGCGCGAGAAGCCGGAGGTATCGGCGATGGCGGAGGCGTTGCCCATCTCATCGAATGCCTTTACGGCGAAGTAGTAGAACTGTCCCGGCACCAGGCCGTCGACTATGCAGCTGTCCGGCTGGCCGCCGGTCGCCGGGGTCGGGGGGGTCGAAAAGTTGCGTGCGAAATACCAGTTGTACGCATCTATCGGTGTGGTGGCGTACTTTATGGCATAGTACGTGGCGGTTCCGGATGACCCGTCATCTCCGGTCGCCGTCCACGTCAGCCGAGTGGAGCCGAGTTCAGGCCCCGGAACGGCACTCAGGTCCCTCACCGGTGACGGGGGTTCCGTATCGACAAGCGATGTGTCGCCCCATTCGGTATCCCCGGCGGTGTTCGAGAGCGTCAGCGTGCTGACGTACTGGTTCCAACTGACCGTGAAGGGTATGGTCGTCGTGTCGCTTCCCCTGGCCGCTCCGAGCGTGTAATCGTTATACTGCATGGAATCAGCGGCATACCTGAACTCTTGCCAGTAGCGGGCTGTGCCGGTAGCTCCGCCGGTGGAACCGGTGCTGGTTACGAAGGCGGTATCACCGTAGGCGTTGACGGCCCATACGGCGGCATTCGAGACCAGCGAGTCGTTGTTCCCTTGCACGTAGATCCGCAGCGTTCGCTCGATGGCCAGGTCCCGTTCGCCGGCGTCGCCGCCGGTGTGCATGCGGATGGAGCCATTCGCTCTGACCGAGTCACCGGCCCGGCCGACAAACCAGAGGTCCCTGGCAATGTTACCCTGGGCTTCAAGGTCATAGCCGACATAGAAGACGTACTTGCCTATTCCAGCGTAATCCGTCTCGTCGAACTCGATGGTGTCCTCGTAGATGAACATCTGCTCGCACTTGCCCTGGGCGTCGTAGCCGGCAATCTTGTAGATATTCTCGCACCCCTTGAGGTGGTTGTACCGGAAGTGGTTCCCGGCTCCTGTCCACGTGTAACCCTGGTCGTCCTTCAGTGCTACCCTTACGCAACTGGCCCCCAGGCCCGGGTGAGTGCCGGAGAATTCCGCGTCAAGGGCCCTGACCTCGACGTAGTTGTTCTCCCAGACGCAGTTGCTGTCGGCGTCCGCGCCGGTGGCCCAGTCGCAGCCCTGGTCGGGGTAGGTTACGACCTCCAGACCGATGCCGTTAGGGCCGTAAGCGGTGTTGTTCGGGTTGGCGGTGTCGCCGACGGTTATGGTGATGTCGTTGTCAAAAATATGCACGTACCGGTTGTGGTAGCGCATCTTGATGCCCTTGGGGTTCATGTGACCGTAATAGGCGTCCCAGCCCCGGTGAACGTCAATCCGGTTACCGTATACCTTGATCGAATCGGTGGCCGTCCCCAGGCACGTCTCCAGCAGAATGCCGCCGTCGGCGCCGGCGTAGTTGGTACCCGCCAGCAGCAAGTTGTTGTATATCTCGGTGCCCGCCCACATCCGGCTGGCGAGAATGGTAAAACTGTTGGCTGCAGAATAGCAGACGCCGCCTGAGGGGTACGTATAGAAGTCATTTCTTGCGTCGACGGTTAGTGTGCAGTTGTAAATGTATGACTTGCCGCTTATGCAGAAGCCCTGGGCGGGGCAGTTGGCGACGGTCACATCATGTATCTTCCAGTGGTAGTCGTGTCCGGCATCGGACAGGGAGCCGACCCCCACGATGAGAACGGCTCCGTCGTACTGGCACCTGCTGTTGAATGCCGTAACGTCACTTCTCCACGTGCCGCCGTTAATCTCGACGTTGTAGGTCTTGTAGGCGCTCGATGGTGCACGGACAACGTGGCCGTTGTAGCCCTTGACCGTGGCGTCGAGGTTCTCGATGTAAATGTCTCGTCCGCCCCCGGAGAACAGACAGACGTTCCCGCTGACGGTGGTATCCGACGGGTTGTGCAACAGGGTGCCGCCGATGATCTTGATGTTGTACGCGCCGCTGACGCCGTCGCCGAAGAATCGGATACCGTAGTGCCCGTCGCCGTTGCCGGTGCCGAATGAAATCGTGTCCGTGCCCAGGTACAGAACCACGTCATGCGCGCTGTTGCCGAACTGGATTCCGTCGGTGGCCGATGACAGGTGCGTTCCCGCAACGTACAGCGTTTCACTGTAGTTTGTCCCGGCCTCGGTAACGGTGTACGGCAGTGATGTGATCGTATGGCTGCCGGCGACGGCGGGCGACGTCACCACAAGGAATCCGAATATCGTAAAGCCGAGGATTCTGACGCACGAGGTCAGCGTTTCTTCACTTCTTCTGAACGCCATCGCGGTCTCTCCTGTCTAAAGTTTCCTGCTCATAAAGGTAGGGCTTCAGGACAAAATCCCTGAATTCATCAGGGTTGCCGTCATACCCGGCCTCTGCTGCTTTTACCACGTTGTAGGCCTCCCGGGCCGTCATATAGTGTAATCGGTATTTTATCCCGTCATTATACCGTTCCTCGACCTGCGTGAGCATGCCGTCCAGGCGCTCCCCGAGTATGTCGTCAAAAGCCCCGTCCCGCAGGTAAGCGCCGTGAGTAAAGGGCCGGATAAACACCCAGTTGGGCCGCCCCTGAACGTGCACGTCGGCCCTGAGCCACAGTTCAAACCGTTCAAACGAGGTCGGCACGTCGGGGTACAGGTTGCCGTCATCGATCACCGGGTGCGTTTTAAACCGCCAGTCGGACCAGTTGATCACCTGCGGGCCTTCCATAATCATCAGCCCGCCTTCAGTGTCGGCCCGGCCAACCCGGCTCCGGGCGCCGGTATTATGGGATTTCGGCTTTTCCGGATCGTCCGCGGCATAGTAAATCTTGTTTACGAGCGACGGCTGCGCCGTCTGGGTAAGGGCCGGGAAGGTGAAATCGGCGTAGCAACCCAGATCGAGCAGGATGTCGATTTCGTTGTTGACCCCGCAGAAATTGCCGTCGGAACGGGAGTTATCCAGCGCCCAGTTGCCGTGGATGAACCCGAAATAGGTGCTCCCGTCGGGCGTCCGAAGGGCTCCGTGAGCGCGCAGCGAGTCGATGCCGTCCCGGAACAGGCGGCGCACTGATGACGAATCGTCATTCCTGTGATGCAGGTGAACCTCGACTTCCCCGTACCCTTCACCGCACAGCCTCACCAGGCTGTCTACTTCCCACCCCCGGAAGGATTCGAGGGGGTAGAAAAACGTATGCTGGAGCCTGACACCGTCGGCGTCGACGTGCCCGTCGGCCA
This sequence comes from Acidobacteriota bacterium, assembly GCA_035529075.1. Lineage (NCBI taxonomy): Bacteria > Pseudomonadati > Acidobacteriota > Acidobacteriota bacterium. The sequence continues at coordinate 61,201 of DATKXK010000009.1, forward strand.
GCTTGCGGTAGTCCTGCATCCAGGTATTGACGATGTCGAGGTCTCCGCCGGGTTCCCAATGGTCGACGACGACGAAAATGATATCGGTCAGACCGTCCGTGTCGGCCCGAGTCGGGCTGTTGAAGGTATAGTCCCACAGCCAGAGGTGGTAGTTTCGCTGGTACGTCCTGTAACTCACGGCTCCAATGGCGGCGACCGCCAGGATAAGCACGACCAGCAGTATTGTTCGCTTCTTCATTCGATCCTTTGTCTTCCCTGATCCCGGCAGGGAACGCTTTTGCGTGTTCACCGGTCCAACGGCCCGACCGGGGCATGGTACGGATGTTCATACACCTTGTAAAGAACAGTTGGCAGGCCTGTATTGTTGCAAATAGCTTACCGGCCCGACAGAATACGCCGTGACGTATCCTGTTGCATAACAGTGCCTTAACAGGCACCCGGTCGGGCCTGGGCGGCATGGCCGATCAGTCATAGTTCAGAAACTGCACAGGGAATGGACGGCATTCATTGCCCTGCAGCAGGTTAGACCTCAGGTGACGACGGGAACACTGCGCATACAGTCCACACGTCGGCCGGACCCCCGTTTCTGACAAACCGCCGGCCAAAAAACTTTGACACCCCTGGTGCTTTCGTATATAGTCAAGTTATCAGTCACAAGTGCCCGCCCGACCACGAAGCCGGGAAACCGGTTCGCGAGCCGCCCGGCTTGACGGTGGGCCCAACCACATGAGATGGGAAATAGTAAAGATGACGAGTGAAAAGAGATCACGTTTCATTCAGTTCCTCTGGGGAAGCGCACTAGCCATCGTTTTTATCGCGGGCTTTGTTATCTGGGCCGAGACAGATCCCCGCAGCCTGGTCAGGGCGTGCCTGGAAGACGGTCCCATAGAGTACATCTCGGCGCTGCTGTTCGGTCTGACCTCGCTTGGCTTCGTCATTTTTATGGGGCGGAGCCGTTTCCTTCGACGGCGAACGGAATGGTGGCGCTACGTTTTCGTGATATGCTGGGCGCTGCTGATGTTTGTTTTCATGGGCGAGGAGGTGAGCTGGGGCCAGCGCATTTTCGACTACGAGACGCCCGCGTCCGTGCGTGACAGCAACGTGCAGGGCGAGTTCAACATACACAACTACCAGTACGTGGAGCACCAGAAGTATCGCCTTCTTTCGATCATGATGTGGGTAACGGGGTTTCTGCTTCCCGTGGTTGCCCTGGCCGGCCGGGGCAGACGCCTGTTTCAGAAGCTGGCTTTCCCCGTGCTGCCCATCGGCTATATGTTGTTATTCGTGGGCGGCTGGATATTCGGGAAGTACTACTACAACATTCTTATGTACGATGCCTCGTCCGAGGTCAGAGAAATTTTGATGGCCATTGGCCTGTTCTGTTTCGCCCTGCACGGCGTCATCCGCCCGCGGGATCTGTTCAGGCTGGGCCCGGAGAGCGGCTGACCGGACCACGGTTTTCCCTTTGCAATCTGATCCGGGGTTTCCGGCGACTTGGCCGGGAATCGCGGCCCGCCGGCTGAGCCGGTCAGTTGCGGTGCGTGATCTGCTCGTAATAGGTCTGGTGGTGGGCCAGCGTATCGGCCGTGTTATACTTCAGGAGGGCGTCACGGCGCGCCTTTTCACCCAGCCGGGAGGCCATCGCTTTGTCGGTGAGCAGTTCCCGGAGGGCACCGGCGAGGCTGGCGCCGTCCTCGACGGAGTAAAGCAGACCTGTTTCACGGTGCGTCACGGCCTCGGGGTTGCCGCCGACGTCCGAAGCTGCAACAGGCAGTCCCATCGCCATGTACTCGATCAGGGAATTGGAAAAGCTCTCGGATTTTGAGCACATCACGGCGATGTCGAACGCCGCCAGGCAGGGGATGACGTTGCTGTATCGGCCCACGAGCGCGAACCGGTCGGTCAGCCCGCGATTATCGATGAAGCGCTGATACTGATTTCGCTCAGGCCCCTCGCCGACGACGACAAACTTGATGTTGCTGAATTCGGGGCACAGGGCGGCGGCTGCCTCGATAAGCGATTCAACGTTCTTTACGGGCCGAAGATTGGCCAGCGCCCCAATGAGAGTTTCATCGTCGCCGATGCCCCACTCGGCACGCTGCCGCTGCCGCGCGCCCTCCGGCACGGACTCAAACGCCTGCAGGTCAAGGCCGTTGTGAATGACCTTCAGTTTCGCCGCGACGACGCCTTCGGTGGCCGTCGTCCACTGAGCGACAGCAGTTGAATTGGCCAGGTAGTGGTTCGTCCACCGCCTGAGCCGCCGCAGAATAAAACGGTGCATCCGGCCGTGCCGGTAGCCGATGTTTCGCCGGCTGGATATGACGGTCCTGCAGCCGGCCAGGCGAGCTGCCAGGGTACCGAAGATGTTGCCATCGTCGAAAAACGTCTGGACGATGTCAAACTGCTCCCGGCCGTGCAGCTGCCGAAAACGCCGCAGACCGCGCAGGCACTGTACACTCAGAAGGCTGGCCACGTCGAGCGTGGTGACGTCGAAAGGAAGCGATTGTCGGCCAAGCCAGTCGGAGTCACGCAGGCAGATCAGGAACGGCTTGAATCGGGTCTTGTCCAGGCCGTGCAGCAGCATCAGCAACTGCTTTTCCGTACCGGCCGAGGGCGTGACGATGGTGTCGATGACGTAAGCGATTTTGATCGGTCGTGGCATAGCTCAGGGAACCAGTTTTCGATATATCTCCGTCAATCTCTCGTACTGCAGGTCGAAACTGAATCGGTCGAGGACTCTCCGGCGGCCTCGTTCGGCGATCTGGGCGGCCGCCTTGGGTTCTGAGGCGGCGCGGACGACGGCTGCGGCCATGGCCGAGACGTCTCTTGCCGGGACGAGGTAACCGGTGTCCCCGTCGTCGATGATCTCAGGCACGCCTCCGACGGCCGTTGCGACTACCGGTATCTTCAGCGCCATAGCCTCGAGGACAACGTTGGGCAGTCCTTCGGACAGAGACGGGTTGATCAGGATATCGGCACCCTTGACGTGAGCCATCATATCGGTTTCGAAGCCGGGGCAGAGCACGCGGTCCTGCAGGCCCAGCCGGCAAATGAGATTTCTGACCGATGCCAGGTCGGGACCGTCGCCGTACAGGACAAACCTCAGGTCGGGCCTGGGGTCGAGCGCCTGCGCGGCCGCCCTGACCAGGAAGGCCTGACCTTTCTCCCTGCTGAAGCGCCCTGCGGTGATACAAATCACGGCCTCGGACGGAAACCGGTAGTGCGAGCGCAGATCGACGGCCTGCAGGTTGTCAAGGCTGCTGACGTCAATCGCATTATGGACCACCGACATCTTGCGGCCCGGCACGAGGCGTCTGGTCAGCCGCCGCCGCTGGGCGTCCGAGACGGCAACGACGTGATCGGCGAACCTGATGATCATCTTCTCGATCGTGTGATAGATTCGGACCTTGACGTTCTCGGCGGTCCAGCCCCGGGAGAAGGCGAGCCACCGGGTGCTGCTGCCGCGAGTGGCCAGCCAGCCGATGAGGTGCGACCGGTAGTCGTGTGTGCACAGGATGTCGGTCTGCTCCTGTGTCATGTACCGCCGAAGCGCGCTGACGGCCGCCGGGTCGTACGGATTCCTGACGTCAAAGGCATGCGTGGGAACGTTGTCGCTCGCGATAACTTTGAGGAACCGGGGCGTCAAGCCGTGCTCGACAAAAGAGCAGACGGTGACGCCATACGGCGAGCCGAGCGACCTGACGGCGTGAACGTGCAACTGCCGCTCGGGCCCTCCGTAGAAGTTAGAGGCTCTCAGGTGGATGATGTTCATTTGCCGCCCGCGAGAGAGTTCAGGTAGCGGTTGAGCCGGGCCGCAAGCGTCTGCCACCGGTAGTGAGACTCGACCAGGAGCCGGCCGCCGCGGGCAACGGATTGCCGCAGCACTTCGTCATCAATGCAGCGCAGAACGGAACGGGCGAATGACTCGTCACCGTCGGCAATGATGATATTGTCACCGTCAGTCACGGCCAGTCCTTCGGCGCCCACCGAGGTTGACACCACCGCTTTCTCCATAGCCATCGCTTCCAGAATTTTCAATCTGGAACCTCCGCCGATTCGCAGGGGGACGACGTAGACGGCGGCGCGGGCGATGTATGGCCGGACGTCGTCGACGGTGCCCGTAACGGTGACACCGTCGACCCGGGCCAGGCTCGTCACCTGTGCGGTCGGGTTTCGGCCCACGAGAACGGCTTTCATGCAGGGTCTCCGGCGGCGAAGGAGCGGGAATACGTTCTCGACGAAGTACCTGGCCGCATCCTGGTTGGGCCGCCAATCCATGGCGCCGGTAAAGACCACGAGATCGCGATTGACGTCGGCGGCCTGCGGCCTGAAGTAGTCCATGTCGACGCCGTTCTCGATGACCTGAACGGTGTAGCCTGCGCCGTACGCCTCGATCGCGTCGGCTTCTTCCTTCGAAACGGCCGTCGCACCGTCGGCCCAGCCGAAGCACTGCCTTTCAAAGCGCTCCACCTTTCGCCGCTGGATCGCTATGTAGAGCTTCTTGAGCGGGTTCTTCTCGTAAGCCTCGTACCGCCGCCAGATCGATGACTCGATGTTGTGGGCGACTATCACGGTTGCGGGTCCGTGCAGGTCCCGGATAAAAACGGCGTATGGAGTCCACTCGCAGATCAGGACGTCGTACCGGCTCGCGGCGAGCAGCTCGTTCAGCCGGTCCCGAAACCGCCTGGTGTAGTGGCTCGTCACGATGTAGGGGTAAGGCGAAAACAGGTTGAGCAATAATCTTGCGTAGAACCGCACACCGGCCTGCGTTCGCTGCGGCGGGCGCACCACCACGGGCGAGATTTTGTGCCGGCGCAATTGTCGAAAAGACTCGCTGTCGGGCGTGCCGTAGGCAAGGTACGTTATCTCGTTGTCGCTGGCCAGGAGCCGGGTCAGGTTGAAGGTCCTGCTGCGTTTGCCGGAATTCACCGGGTAGGGAAGTTCTTCGTCGATGACCAGTATCTTCATCCTACGGCAGGTCCTCTTCTTTGAGCCTGGAAACCGAGAACTGGTACTTTCCCCGGGGCGTCATGGGAATCTGCGTGACATACTCGATATCGTACTTCATGGCGGGACCGAAAACACCCGAGACCGTCCGGGCCAGTTTTTCAAGGGTGTGTTGACCGAAGTCGGCGTCCTTGACGATCTTGAATGTGACCTGGTCCGGTTTTTCCTGTACGATCTGCACCTGCCTGAGGCCCGGGATGTGGATGACGAACGTATCCAGGATGCTTATGCCTGATATCTTCCTGCCTTCAGGTGTGTACAGGATATCGGCGGTTCTGCCGGAGACTCTGCCCAGGCGGGGCAGTCCCCGGCCACACGCGCACGCGCCGCCCAGGGTGGTGGCCGTGTCACCGATTTCGTAGCGTATGAACGGCATGCCCCGGTTGACCAGGTCGGTTATAACGAGGTCTCCGGGACGTGTATCGTCGCCCCCGATGATCTCGACGTACAGGCCTTCGGCGCTGATGTGCAGGCCGTCGTGCTGCTCGCATTCGGAGGCGATAAGTGACAATTCTTCGCACCCGTAGCGATCAAACACGATCCTGCCGAACACGGCCTCGACCGTTTGTCGTTCCTCGGCCGACAGCGTCTCCGCAGTGGAGACGATGCTGTCGAAACAGACGTCGGTAATGGCATTGTCCCTGAGGAATTTCGCGAAAAAGTACAGTGAATGTGCGTGCCCGATGAGCGAGTGCGGTCGGTAGCGGCGCAGCTTCCGGACGAAGGCAAGGAGGTACTCGTCATCCATCTTCAGCGTATCCATGTACAGCGTCCGCTCGCACAGGGCCTTGTACAGGCGCTCCTTGAGACTGTACTTCTTGTCCGTGTCTCCCCACAGCGCGGCCCGCCTGGCGCCCGGGAGGTAGCCGGCCCATCTGTCATGGCGATACGTAACGGCATACTTGAAACTGAAGGCCTCGGCGTCCACGTAAAGGTGAACCGGCAGGCCGGTCGATCCGCCGGTCCGCTTGTGGGTCATCTGCTCCCGTGAGTAGCCGCGGCTGATGAGGAGTTCGCTGTTCTGTCTTATGTCGTCCTTCGTAAGGGCGGGGAGCCGGGCGAACTCCTCCCGGGACGTGACGTCGTCAGGCGTCATGCCGGCGGCATCGAACCGTCGGCGGTAGAACGTGTTGTGGGCATATACGAAGTCGAGCAGCCGTTTGACTGCCTGCCACTGGTCGGCCCGGATTTGCTCCGGCGTAAAATACTGCGAACGCATCAGGTTTCGTATAATCGGCCCGTTGCGGATTCCCCAGCGGCGGTTATAGGCCGGAATGAAAACGTGTCGGGCGAGGGTACCTGGCAGATCCATCACGCCTCCACCTGGCGCGCCGTCGCGCCGGACGCCAATGCTGCGAGCGCCACCGTGAGAGCCGCCACCATGTACCAGGTGTACCGGTAGAGGTTGTGGCCGAACATGCCGGAGATAAGAAGGGCAAAGATGACAATGAGGAAGGCCTTGCTGAAAAGCGGAATCCATTGCATCGACTCGGGCAACTCCTCTCGTGTCAGCCGGCGCAAACGCTTCACAACGGCAAAGACAAAGTAGAACCAGGCGGCGAATCCGAGAATGCCGGTGGTCGCCAGCACTTCGATGTACAGGTTATGGGACTGCATCCACTGGGCGCGCCCGAACCTGCCCGAGGCGTTGGCCCAGGCGAACGCGCCTGCGCCCACCCCGAGGATGGGGTGCTCGGGAACCATGCGCAGCCCGGCCTGCCAGATCTCCCAGCGGCCGGAAGAGACGTCGTTGATATCTTCGCCCAACTCGGTAAACCGGGCGTAGCGGGCCTGGTATTGCTCGGGCAGCGCGAACCAGGCGGCCACCAGAAGCAGCACAGCCGCTGAGTAGTTCAGCAGCTTTTGCCTGGAGAAGGCCAGGCCGCCGAACAGGACGCCGAAAAAGGCCAGCAGGCCGCTGCGCGAGGCCGTGATCATCATCAGGTAGGTCATGAACAGCGACAACACGGCCATGCCGACCTTGGCCAGGGCGTGACGATAGTAGAGCGCCGCCGCGACGCAGATCGGTATCGAAGACACAAGCGTTGCCCCGAACGCGTTGGGGTCCTCGGAAATAGACGTCCTACCGGACAGGCGATCGACGTTCATCGTGTGGATGAATTCCCCGGAAAGGTACAGCCTGAAGGCGTCCAGCGCAATGTAGGTGATGAGGATGACGAACGCCGATACGAACGTCATGAACCGCTTTCGAGAATCGACGATCGAGATTATCAGGTAGGCGAAGACGAGAAGCTTCAGGAAGCGGACGCAGTGGTCCTTGGTCTGCGTCATCTCGTACGAGGTGAACAGCGACAGGGCCATGACGGCCAGAATGGCTACCATCGAAAGAGTTATCTTGTCGCTCGGGAACGTAACCTTTCCTTCTCGCAGCTTCTGGCGGACAACAACGCTGATAACTGCGAAGACGCCCACGAGCAGTTCCAGGCGCAGGGGGGCGATTGACGGGTACACTTCGCCGGGGCGAAGCAGGAAGAGAGCCAGGTAGATCAGAAGCCCCCACATGGGGTACTTGAGGATCAGGGCAAGATTGACGAGGCCGGCGACGGCCACCATGATGAAGAGGGGGTCGACGAACACCGAGGCGAGCCCGGCGGCGACGGCGAACAGCAGGAGGAGGCCCCAGCCAATATGCCGATAGGTGACCGCCTGTCTGCTAATCCGCTCCATATTCTCTACCAACAACCGGCGTTGTCATGCGGCCGGCCGGGTTTGCCCGGCGCTCGGCACGCATGATCGGCAGTGCCCGAAAGCGGCGCCCGGGGGCCTCACGAGTTCCGCCCCGGTTGCTTGCGACCGACAAACAGCAGGTACGGACTGAAGAGAAAGCTCTCGAAACCGCCCCTGGGCACGACCAGGTACAGCATGATATCGACCAGCCGCTGAAATTTCAACAGGAGCTTCATGAGCAGGAGCTTGACCGGCGTCTTGTTGGGGCCGTAAATCAACCCGAGATTGAGCGTGCCGATGTACTTGCACACAACGACGTCGACCGACCCGTCCCGAAAGTATGACAGCAGTTTCTTCTTGCGCATGATAGCCAGGTTGTGGGCTTTCAGCGTATGCGGGGCGAAGAACCTGATAAGCGCGTAGTTGAACCACCTGAAGTTGGGCACGGCAATCGACAGCGTACCGCCCGGTTTGAGCAGGTCGAGGTGTTTGGCGATAACGTCAGCCGTGTCGTCGAAGTGCTCGATGAATCCGTTCGACATCACGATGTCGAAATGCTCACGGTAAGCGGCCTGGAAAGCGTCGTCGAAAAAGTCGGACTGAATCACGTTGTCGGCGCTGATCCCGTTCCCCTCGAAGAGGGCGCGATTCTGGTCGGCTCCGATTTGCGTGTACTCCACGCCGTACGGGACGTGGCCGAAATTCCGGTGAAGCCTGAGCAGCTTGTCGCCGGGGGCGCTGCCGATCTCGACCAGCTTCAGGTCGCCTTTCGGCAAGTACTTCGCGCACGCTACGTCGAACGCCAGGTGAGCGGCGTAGCCCCGCTCAATACCCGGAAAGAGCCTGTCCCTGATCCGCCGTTTCCCGGACGGCGGCTGGTCCGGGCGTTTGCCGTCGGTCGCGCTCTGCATGCTTTGCCAGTACCGACTGTCTGTCAGCCGCTTGTTTTTCATCGTTTGCGAATGGCTTCCCCGGATAGTCGACTCGTCAGTTGCGAGTTGATCGTCGTTGTCGCAATGGGTTCTGCGATTCTATGATGTAACCTACCATATGAAATCCGGTTTTGGAACCGTTTTTTCTTCCCTGCACGGTTGTGACGCCGCGCCGACTTCAACGTTGTCGCGTCCGTAGAAACGCCGGCAGCCTGGCGGCCAACCCGGCTCTGGTGTCGCGGTCAAGCACCCGCCACCAGAAACCCAGCAGGAGAGCGGCGCAAAGCACGGCCACCTTGGCCACGAGACCAAACCAGCCCCAGGCCGGAAGGTATTCCCTGGTGAGAAAGGCCGGCGGCACCGTAAACACGAGCGCCGTAAGCGCCATTTTCCCCGAGTTATAGTAAAATGATCGCAGGCTGCCCTGAATGATACGGTGGAACACATAGGGGAAAACGAACGCATATATGATGAATTGCGGGATGATCGTCCCCAGTGCCACGCCGTACACGCCCAGCGGTTTTACGAGGATGACGCTCAGCACGATGTTGCCGACGGCCTCGGCCGTCAGAACGTAGAGCAGCGGCTTGTGGCGCGAGATGCCGAGCAGAACGGAGTTGGCCATGAACTGCGGAAGGTACACGCAGGCGGGGACGATCAGAATCCACAGCACGTTGACCGTCACCTGGAAATCCCTGCCCATCCACAGGTAGATGAACTGCCCGCCGAAAAACAGCACGGCCACACCGATGCCGGTGCACAGGTAGTACAGGTAGTTGGAGAGCCTGTTGAACAGGGCGGCAATCTCCTTGAGGTTGCTGGTCGTGTCAAGGTGGCTGATGGCCGGCACCAGCGGTATGGCGATAGCGCCGATCATCGTGCGCAGGTAGTTTATCATCATACCCGCAATGCTGTAGTAGGTGACGTCGGTCGAGGTCAGGAAAATGCCGATGACCACGTTCTGCGTGTTGAATATCACCATCCAGGCAATGACGATGAGGAAACTGATGATGCCGTACCCGAGAAGTTCGCGGATACAGGATTTGCTGACGTAGCTCAGGCGGTACGCAACCTCCGGCACAATGCGCTTCTGGGCCACGCGCCTGGCCACGAACTGAAGAAACGATACGGCCAAGGTAATGACAGCCATGGCCACCAGCCCGTAACCGCGGCGGATGAAGAACACGATGACAAGGGCCGTGACTATCGCGGCGGTGACGTCGATGGCATTGCCGACGTCGTACCGGTGGAAAGGCCCCAGGGACGCGCTCGTGAGGAAGTAGAACCGTACGGCCTGGTTCAGGCCGACCACCATCAGAACGATCTGCATCACGCGCACGAGCTCGGGCGCAACGTTGAAGACCCCGACGAGGAAGAGCGCTATCAGCACCGTCACAACGATGACCAGCGACCCGGAAGCGGTGTAAACGACGTTGCTGGAGTTCAGGACGGTATTGAGGCCTTCGTAATCCTTCACGGCGTAGTATTTCGGGATGTACCGGGCGAGGCTCTGCCTGAGGCCGGCGTCAAGGAAGCCCGTGTAGGCGACGACCGACAGCACCAGCGCCCATATGCCGTACTGCTCCTTGCCGAGGTTGTGCACCAGGAAAGGATTCATGAAGAAGGCGATAGCGATGGTGGTGAGGGTCAGGGCCCAGTTGGAGAAAATGTTGCGCGCTAACGCCTGAATCGGGCTTATCATGACAGTCTGTGCAAAATCCTCTGGATAGCGATCTTGCCAAGGTAAAGATCGACGTCAAACTTGTTGGCGCCCCAGATGGACAGGCGCGGTATCTGGCACCTGCCGGCGGCGTCCATGGGGTAGCGGCACGTGCCGGGCCGGCCCGTGAAGCCGGCGCGGTAACCGGCGTTCACTACGAGTCCGACCATGTCGCCGTCGAAGGAGTTGGCCGGGTAACAGACCGTCTCGATGCTTCTGCCGAGCCGCGTTTCCAGTTCAGTTTTGGAATCCACCAGTTCTCTCTCGGCCTCCCGGGCACTGAGTTGGGTGAGCTTTCGGTGTGACACGCCGTGCGACTGTATACGCACACCTTCAGCCAGCAGCGCCCGCAGTTCGGCCCAGCCCATGCACCGAATACCGAGCGTATATTCTCCACCGTCGTGCCTTTCGAGCGCGCTGATGACACCGTTGATGGTGTCGCAATCCAGTGAATCAAGGGTATCGACGAGCTGCTGGCACGTCCTGCGCTTTTCCTTCTCGCTGGATAGGGACGAGTGCCTGACGATCTCCCGGACGCGCTCGGGAAACCCGTCTATATCACCTTGCAGGGCCGACCAGCCGTCCGGGCCCATGTTGTGCAAAGAGTTCGATACACGGAGGTGCCAGAAATGCCTGTCGGTGTCCACGAAGGCGGTGGGGACGAACATGACGGAGGGGCAACCGTGCCGGCGCAGAACCGGGAGGGCGTACTTCACGAAGTCGGAATCGCCGTCGTCAAAGGTCAGCAGGGCCGAATGCTCGCGCAGTTGCTTCTCACCGGAGATTACGGCCAGGAACTCGTCCAGGTCGATGACCTTGAAGTACTTACAGAGTCGGCCGAGCTGGGTTTCGAAAACCCGGTCATCGAGTCCCCGGTCGTAATTGAGGTAATGCCGTCGGGAGGACTCCGTGTCCGTAATTCTGTGAAAGGTAAAGACTACCAGCAGCTTCTGCCTGGTCCTGAGGCGGCAAACACAGAAGCAGAGCTTCCAGATCTTCAGATAAAAGGCCAGGTGCGTAACGATGTTCTTTACGAGCCCGCTCATGAATGTCCCCCCGGTCTACCGTATGTCTTCCACGACGATCATCGCCGGCCTTCCCTGTCGCCCTGCACAAACCGAGCCGGCTGCGGGCCTGCACGTCTCATGCGTCCGCATCATTGTCGCCGTCAAGATAGTGCCAGTTGTTCGCGTCCATGACCGCCGCCGCGTGCGGCAGAGTCGGGTCTATGTGCACGACGATTTTTCTGTTATCGGCCCTGGGCGAAAAGCCGTACCGTTTGAACGTGTCCACTATGGTCCTGTCGCCGAAATAGCAGAGCGTGATCGTGTCAGCGTTTTGCATCCTCTGGTAGCGGATAAATTCTGAGAGCAGCGCGTTGAGCACGTCTGGTGAGCGCATGGAAAAAAGGTCGGCAATGTGGATGTTGTTCCCGTGAATCGTGTGATAGACGATGTATGCCACAACTGCGCCGGTCGATTCAGCGGTGAGAGCGAACACGGAGAACGACTTGTACGGGCAGGCGGCGAATCGCCAGTTGAGGAAACTGCTCGTTCTCTCTCCGATGATGGCGTAGTGCGGCGAGGCCTCCCGCCAGAGGTCATCGAAGCGGCCGTCGAACTCACGGAGAATCTCGAACGTGTATTGGGTACTGCCCTTGTAGCGCGTGTCCGGTGACACCAGTTTGAGCGTCCAGTCGACGAGACCCGACGCGGCCCGCGTAAGGAAGCCGAGCCTGAGATACTTACGGATGTATTCTCGGGACCGCAGGATTTTGACCATCCTCACGGTTCTTCCCACGATCCGGAAGCCTACGGCCTGAGCGACTCTCTCGGAAACCACGTTCGCTGTTGCGTACAGGAAGGCCAGCCCAAGTTGCCCATACTCGGTGATGAGCACCTTCTGGAGCATTTTCGCGGTTCCATGTCCTCTGCAGACCGTGCTCACTGCCAGATCGCCGGCAATTCCGCTTAGCTTCGGTTTGCCGTGGATCAGCATCTGCCTGGGGAAGACGGCGCTGGCTCCGATCACGGAGTCGTCCTCGGGGTCTCGCGCAATCCAACAGCCGGCCTGCCCGCGCGGATTGTTCTCGTAAAAGAGGTCGTACTTCTGCTCCTGCCAGCCGGGAAAGTGCCGCTTCCAGAAGTTGATATAGTCCCGCTTGTCCTTATGCAGGTCTGCTCTGTAGATTGGGTAACTCATATCGCTGTGCTCAGCCGGTTCGGCCCTTGGGTGTTGTGGTTATGTCACCATCACACAATAGTAACATTATTCCTCGGCACACGAATAGAAACCTTGAGCGAGGACTTCCCCTCGGCAAGGTTCTTCACGTGAGAGAACCTGACAAACAGTATTTTCGCGTATGTGATATATAGGAACGGGCTCAGGCCGAGTTTCGTGTGAATCGAGAATGAATGATTGTTGGTGAACTCCAGCAGGCCGAAAAAGGCGGTCGCTTGATGATCATGCGCGTACCTTATGCTTGCCGCCAGGGCCGGCATGTAAATACCTTTTCCCCGTGCCTCCGGCACCGTATAGGCCCCGAACATGTAGTAGCCGGCGGGACCGAAATCGTAATCAAACCCCATCCCCCGGACGTAGCAGCGGCCCCAGGCCCCCCAGACCACGGCAACGGGCGGGTCGTCCCCCAGCGACGACAGAAAACACACCGCCCCTGCTTTCAACAGCGATTCAACTTGATCACGCGTCAGGTTTCCGATGCGGTCTATGTCATCTATGTCGGATAGTGTGGCGGTATGTACCTTCACTTCCGGGCTGTATTTTTCTGACAACTCAAAGGACACGGTTCTCACTATCCAGGCTCTGTTGAAGCGAAAGAGCCACGCCGGCAGTTCACCGGCCAGCGTATGCAGGCCGAGCGAAAACTCTCCCCTGGCGAACAGCCTGAGAATTCTGCCGAGGAATCGTATCGGTTTCACGTTCGTGCCTTATTTCAGTCGTATCGGTCGGGGGCGCCGTTCCCTTTGCCGCTTGTCGGAAGATCGTTTTTGCCTGCGGTCGCGGCCGGGTCGATGGCGGGTGCTCCCGTTACGGGCTCAGTCCGGCCGCCCGGTAAATGACGGGCCGTGCGGCGGCGGCCAGGATGGTGTACCCTCTCTCATTGACGTGAACCGGGTCGGTCGAGCAATCGCGGGGAAGGAAGCCGTCGTCATCCTCGATGGCGGCCGCGAAATCGATCAAGTACAGACTGTTTACCTCCGCATATTGTCGGACCCAGGTATTGAAGGCCCTGAGGGAATCAGCCGCGCTGAAGTCGCCGATGTGCGCCTCCGGTTTTCCCGCCGGGATAATCGTGGAAACGACGGGCGTGATGTCGTTGGCCCGGGCCAGTTGGGTCATCATCTCCATCCCGTCCTTCAGGACCGCCAGGGGAAGTTGGGGACGGATATTGATGGAACAGAACTTGATCACCACCGCTCGCGGCCTGAGGTCGACAACGTCGCGCTTGAAGCGCGCGAGCATCTGCGGTACCAGTTGACCACCGACGCCGCGATTGAGTATCGAAACGCGGGGGAAATCGCGCTCGAGGTCCCACCTGGCGGTGATGGAGGCACCGAAAAAAACCACGCGCGTTGAATCAGTCTCTCCCGCTTCAAGGCGTTTTTTGATCCGCTCGTTTTCTTCTGCGTACGGGATTGAGGGGCCGGTCTGCTTCGTGGTTCCGGTCAGCCGTCGCTTGAGTTCACCCAGCGGCGACCCGCCGTACCGGATGAAGTGGAAGAACCCCCATATGGCTACGAGGTTGAGCAGTATCGAACCGACCAGAATGATTTTCCAGAGGTTCTGCATGATTATTTGTCCCCCGCCGCACTGCCGGCGGTGTCGGTCACCTGAAGGCTGACCTTGCGCGCCGGGTTACCCATGACGGTGATGCCGTCCGGCACTTCCTTGTAAACCACGCTGCCGGCGCCGACCGTGCAGCCCGCGCCGACGTCGGCAAGGATCAGCGCGCCCTCGCCGATCCAACTGTTGCCGCCGATATGGATGCACTGGTACTCTTCTCTGACCGCCCCGTCCTGTGCCCGTTCTTCGGGACGCCCGTGCTGATACTTGCCCGAAATGACCGACACCCTCGCGCCGAACAGCACGTTTTCGCCGATGTCCGCGTACCCGATGATCGAATGAGTGCCGACGACCCCCCCGCCACGGATCACCGTGTCGCGGTGGGCCACCATGCTGCCGAACAGAAAGCAGGCATCGGGGGATATTCGGGTGCAGACCGCCCAGTAGAAGGCCAGCCTCAGGTACTGGCCGCACAGCGTGGGGCACAGGGCCAGGAGTTCTTTGCACGAACCGTAGACCCGTTCGGCTTTTCTACCGAAGAGCAGTGCCTCCAGGAGGGTCACGAAGATCAGCGGCGAGGTGAGGACAAGCCCCGTCAGTAAGAGCAATCGTTTGAGTATCAGCTTTACAGTCTGCATGCCTTGCCGGTTCGGTGGCAGGTCTACGTGCCCTCGTTGTAGCGGCGGATGAGATCCTGCACGTCCTGCTCGGTGGCTTTGCCGTCCTTGAAATCCCTGATCATGCGGTCGATGTCCTGCCGGGTGACGGTGCCCGTGTTCTGAACGAGGATATCCTGTGTCGCCTGCCTGATAAAGCCCAGAAGAGTATCCTGAAGGTACTGCGCGCCGTCAGGGTTCAGATGTGATCCATAGGCATATCCTGCCCAGTAGTCTTCGTTCAGGCAGTACCTGTTGGCCGCGCCCGCCGCCGTTTCGCACAGCAGGCGGTACGGGTCGAACTTCCAGACGTTTCTGTAAGCCCCGACGTTGCTATGGGTAAAGAAATCCTCCGAGGCGAACCACGTGGCAAGGTCATAGATGAGTTTTGCGCGGGCCGTATCACCACCGAAATTGTCGCTGTTTGACGTATTCAGGGCCAGCGGTGTGCCCATAATGAGGCAGAAATTCTGCTCTGGGTGGTTGGTCAGGCTGTCGACAAGCTCCCGGTACCAGGTCTTGATGCTGTCGACCTTCTGCTGGGTGGGATCACGCCACAGCCGGTAGGGGTTCTTGATTATGACCATGTCGTAGTCTTCCCACACCGAGTCGGTCGGGGTGTAGTAAATCCAGTGCCCGGTGAACGGGTGCCAGAAGACCGAGTCCTGCTTGCCCGGGACGCGGAACATATCCTCGAGAATAGGACAATCATCGACGGTAGCCATTTGGATGATGTGGTTCCGGTAGGACGGTCCCACCCACTGGTAATCCGCCACGTTCAGGTAGTTGACTTTGGGGCAGTCCTGTCCGTTGTAAGTTGGCACGGTGTCAGAAATCGCGTTGACCCCGGTGCCGTCGTTGTTCATGCTGTAGCTTCTAAAGACAATCCGGGCCGTATCGTTTCCGTAAGTCACCGTTGTCGTGTCCAGCACGTCCTGGATATTTCGGTACTGGCCCCAGGCGTAGCAGTTTTCGACCGCCGATTCGCCTACCGAGTAGTGCGCGAACATGTACGACACTCGCGTCTGGTCGGCCCGGGCCAGGGCAAGTGCGGCCAGCACGAGGAGACCGGATCTGACGAACACCTTCATATCGACAACATCCTGTCTGAGCGAAAGACGAACCGTTCGGGCCGACGGTGGCCGGCCGACCTCCCGCCGCGTCTGGAGCAAGCCGCAGCGCGTCGTCTCGCTCGGTTTTCGGGTATCAATGAATCACCAATCATGGCAAATAGCAACGTTTATCGAAAGTCCACTTCTTTCGGTTTCCGCGCCGCCTGTCGGCAGGGCAGGAGCATCATTTCAAGAGAGTTACTTTTTCCACGAACCGCTGAACGTCGGTTGAAATTCTGTAGAAGTACGTGCCGCTTCCCAGGTTGCCGTCGTTAAGCCACGTGATAGTGCCTTCGTTCTGACCGGCCACGAACGACCTGGAGAATACCTGTTGCCCAAGGATGTTGAATACTTCGAAATGAACCTTCCGGCCGGCCAGGTCCGCTCCTCGGTAAGATATAGTAACCTGCGGATTGAAGGGGTTGGGAAAGGCCAGGCAGACTAGCTGTTGTGTTGATGCTTCGCCGCCGTAGGGGAAATCGTCCTGAATGCCTACGGAGAGGATCACGTCCACCGAAATAGGCCCTGAAGTTGAAAAGAACCCGGCGCTGTTACCGAAAAAAGCGGACGTGTGGAGGGGAAGCACGAAGTTTCCCACGTCCGTGGCGACTATCTTCACTTCGAGCACAACGCTGTCGTCCGGAGAGATCAGGTTATGGATATTCTCGCTGCCGTCGGGCGAATCGAGTACCCAGTGATAGCAGTTCAAGCCCGGAATGACGAGGTTCGGCACGTGGTCGGAGAATCCGTAGTCAATCGTCGCCCCGTTTATCTCGACCGATTGCGCCACAACCTGGAATTCCGGTGGCAGGTTGTCGCTGAAATACAGGCCGCTCAAATCAAAACTCTCGTGGTTGACGAGTACCCGCGTGATAGTCAAGGTGTCGCCGAGCGAGAGCGTGACAGAGCTCGTCAGGTAGTAGTTCTCCACCGCGGCTCCGGCGGGGTAGACGGTCTCCTGCGAGTACAACCCGGCCGGGGCTGCCAGGAATGTCAGCCCTGCAGTCAGAATCAGTCCTGCTCTCATATCGCCTTTATCGACAGCGCGGTGCGTCAAGTAAACCTAAGATCAAGCTGGGACGACTGAAATCAGTCGCCGTTAACTATTTGTCAGTTAAGTGGTTGATGTCTGTCGGGGTTTGGCTGACAAAAGATCGGTGTCTTTATGTCCGGTTTTGTCGAAAGATCACCCGGCTCAATTCCGAATACAATACAAATTTCATGGTTGTTATTAGAATTCTGCCCGGCAGGTATCAGACTGGGTGGTCCCGTGGCCGGATGCACCGGCAGCGGAAATTACCGGGCTACTTTTTTGAGAAAGTCAATTCTGGGCGCGATGCCCAGCACCGGCAGCCCCATTACTTCTTCAACTTCATCGGGCTTCTTGAACGAGGAGTCCAGCAGTTCCACCAGGAAGGCCACGGCGCCGCCTATCATCAGGCCGAGGATAACTCCGAGGATGACAATTTTGCCACGGTTGGGCTTGGTCGGACTCAACGACAGCTTGGCCGGTTCGACGACTCGGTTGCTGGAGAGCGACGCGTCCTGGATCAGCGCCTGGGAGATCGTCGAGCTTTCCTGTTGCCGCTGGAACCGGTCGCGCAGGTCAGTCGTGGCGCTAATCTCTCGATCCAGTTGGGCCAGGCGCGCTTCGTACTCGGGGACGAGGTTTATCCGTGCCGTCAACTCATCCATGGCCGCCTGGACAAACGGCCTGTTCGTTGACAGGTAGTCCAGGCTGGTCCGGATGTTGAAAAGCTCGACGAGCAGCCGTTGTGTCTGCTGGTCGGCGTCGGCATACTGCCGCTGCACCAGCCGCTGGTTTTCCGTCTCTATGGCAGTGAGTATGTTGTTCACTCTGCCATGGTAATTGAGCATCTGGGGACTGTCCCAGGTGTATTTGACTATCAGCTCACCGATCTCCTGCATTTCCTGCCTGAGTTCCCGCCGCTTCTGTGCCTTTTCATCCGAATCGTTCAACGTCAACCGGTCGACGGACAGCCCTTCGACCGTCATAAGCTGATTCAGGATGGTCCGTTCTTCCTCACGCAGGTCATTGATTTCAGTGGTTGTTCGGTCAATCTCGTGGGAGATATCGGCCCGGTTGGCTTCGGAGGCGATGGACTCGCCAAGCTGGACGGCGAGGAACTCTTTTTCCAGGGCGGTCTTATCGGCAAGCTTGTCGGTTAGCTGCCGCTCATACTTCTCCAGTTGAATATCGGAAAAGTCCTGAGAGGAGCGGATCTGCGCCAACTCCTGCTTGACCTTGCCGGCGATGAAGATCTCACCGAGCGCGTTGGCGATATTCCTCGCCTTGACCGGATCGGTGGAGCCCGCGGTTATCTTGACCTGATCATTGGCCGCCCAGGATAGGCGGATGTCTTTCTTGAGCCTGGACTGCAGGACGTTGAGCCGCGCCTGCTCAAGGGTGATATTAGGCTGCCGCTGGACAAAGGCGCGAGCTTGCTTGTCGATGTCGGGTTCGCGGTCCAGTTGCAGGCGCTCGTTGAGAGCCGCCGTATAGCTGCTGGACGTCAGGTAATTGAAAATGCTGTTGAGCTGACTCTGCTTTTCAGCCACTGAAAGCCGCTGCAGGCCCGGTTGTTGGCCGACCAGGCGCTGGATCTCCGTCGTCAGCGGCAGTTGCGGATCGATCTGGATGATCGTCCATGACTCATACTCCGGTGTTATCAGGTACGAGCCACCGAAAGCGACCGCCACCACCATAATAAGGGGAATGACAATGAGCCATTTCCGCTTCCAGAATACGGCCAGGATATCCCTTATATTAAGAGAATCGCGCGAATCCCTGACTTTCATGAACCCTTATCCTCTTGAGCAGGTTGTTGCGGGGTTGTTGCCGGGCAGGCAACAATTCCCCGCCCCTGTTACCATCGGCCGGCGCACCGGTTCCCTTTGTTTTTCTTTTCTTGCGCCTGTCGCAACCGCTGATATATAAGGTAGGATCGGTACCCGAGTAAAGAAATATCATCGCCGCAGGAGGTCAGTTCAGCCGAGGTAAGCCCGGTCCGATAATGGTGGAGACGCCGGCATCGGCGGTCGAGAAGATCCGGCCAGGCGCGTTTTTGCGGTTGTGTTTATGCGCCAATTGGCTATTTTGTTGAGCACCTTAGGCTGAGCACATTCACTACGAGATATAAGGGGAAACGCATCATTGAGGTTTACAAAGGATAGCCTGAGAATAGACGCCGGGCAGGTCGCCGAGGAACTGGGCCGGGTAATCCGGCGGCAGATTCACAAGGATATCAGGAAAAGCGGTGCCGTGGTGGGGATTTCGGGGGGTATAGACTCCTCGGTTTGCGCGGCTCTGTGCGCGAAAACACTCGGTCCGGATCGCGTTATCGGCATAATGATGCCGGATACCGACTCCTCGCCTGAGAGCGAGCAGCTCGCCCGTGAACTGGCGGCGGCGTTCGATTTCGAGACGATCAAGGAGGATATCGGCGGCGGGCTGGACGGTCTTGGATGCTATCGTCGGCGGGATGAGGCCATCAGGCAGGTGTTTCCGGAGTTCGGGGAAGGGTACAAGTCAAAGATCACCATTCCGTCCAACATCCTGGATAAGGACACCTTCAATTTCTTCCAGCTTACGGTCCAGGACCCCGACGGTCGGGTCGAGACGAAGCGGCTGCCGCTAAAGGCCTACCTTCAGGTAGTCGCGGCCTCCAATCTCAAGCAGCGCCTGCGCATGACCACCCTGTACTATCATGCCGAAAAGAGGAACTACGCCGTGGTCGGGACCGGCAACAAGGACGAGCACATGCAGGGGTTCTTCGTAAAGTACGGAGACGGCGGGGCCGATCTCAAGCCGATTGCGCACCTGTTCAAGGTGCAGGTGTTCCAGCTGGCCGAGTACCTTGGCGTCCCGCAGAGCATTGTCAGGCGCACGCCGACAACCGACACATACAGCGCCGACGTTACGCAGGAGGAGTTTTTCTTCGGGCTTGATTTCTACACCATGGATATGCTGTGGTATGCCATGGAGAACAAGGTCCCCCCGGCCGACGCGGCGGCCGTCCTGGGGCTGACCGAAGAACAGGTAAAGAGAGGTTACGCCAACATTACGCGGAAGATCGTAGCTACTGAATACCTCAGGCTGCACCCGCTCGAGGCCGTTTGACGCGGCGGCGGGCGCAAAGGATACGTTACAGCAAAGGAAGAATACGGACACCACATGGCAGCAACGGATATCGACACGGTCCGACAGCAGATACGCGAGTTTGTTTTCGAGACGTTCTTGTTCGGTGACGAGTCGGAGGCGTTCGCCAATGACGACTCGTTCATGGAGAAGGGGATAATAGACTCTACCGGCGTACTCGAACTCACGGCTTTTCTCGAGGAGAGGTACGGCATAACGGTGGACGACGAGGAGATGGTACCCGCCAATCTCGACTCGGTCGATAACCTGGCAGCGTACATCGGCCGCAAGCAGCAGTGATCGCGCCCGCTTGAAACCGCGGGCTGTACCCCGTATCGCACTTCGGAGGAGTTGAAGCCGCAGGCAAACTTGCTCGTGATATGAATGTTATTGACCTGCTGACCAGAACGGCCGCCACATTTCCGGACAAGGCGGCCCTGATACACCAGGAGCAGAGAATCAGCTTCGGGGAACTGTGGTCGGCCGTATCCAGGCTGGCCTCCCGGTTGCAGCAACTCAACCTGGCTCCCGGCAGCCGGGTGGCGATTCTCTTCGAGAACTCCATCGACTACGCGGTATCGTTTTTTGCCGTCTTCGAGTCGGGACTGGTGGCGGTGCCGCTGGACACCTCGCTCGGGCCGGAGAACCACAACTTCATCCTCGCGGATTGCCAGGCCAGCGTGCTGCTGGTCCAGGGTCGCTACCGGCGGCACCTGGGCAGGATCCTCGGCGACAACCTGTCGCTGAGGCTGCTTGTTTCGGACAAGCCGGTTGCGGTGCCGGGCTCCACGGTGGCGGTGGAGACGTTCGAGGAGATCGGCGTCCGGGACGTCAGAGTCGACCCGCCGGCCGTGCCTGAGAGTGCCGGGGACGATACGCACCATCACGAGTTGGCGGCCATTTTCTATACCTCCGGAAGCACCGGCTCCTCCAAGGGCGTCATGTTGTCGCACCTGAACCTGGTCTCAAACACGCTGGCGACGGTGGAGTATTTGCGGCTCACGCCGGACGACTCGGTGCTGGTAATACTGCCCTTCTACTATATCTACGGAAACTCGCTGCTGCTGACGCACGTGGCGGTCGGCGGGACGCTCGTCATCGACAACCGCTTCATGTATCCCGAGGTGGTTCTCGACACCATGGAGCGCGAGGAGGTGACCGGTTTCTCCGGCGTGCCGTCGAACTTCATGATTCTCCTGAACAACTCGACCTTCGCGTCGCGCAAGCTCGAGCATCTCAGGTACTTCACCCAGGCCGGCGGGGCGATGGCCCCGGAGGTGATTCGCAAGCTCATGGATGCCTTCGGGCACAAGGAAATATTCATCATGTACGGCCAGACCGAGGCCGCGCCGCGCGTGACGTGGCTGCCGCCGGAGAAGCTCAGCGAGAAACTCGGGTCGATCGGCATCCCCGTGCCAGGCGTCACGGTGGAAGTCCTGAGCGAGTCGGGACAGACGGTGATTCCGGGCGAGACGGGCGAAATCACGGTGGTGGGCGACAACGTCATGCTGGGCTACTGGAATCAGCCCGAGGAGACGGCCGAGGTGCTGCACGACGGCCGGTTGTACACGGGTGATCTTGCCCGCGTTGACGAAGACGGGTATTTCTACGTCGTTGGGCGCAAGCGGGAGATTATCAAGACCGGCGGGCACCGGGTCAGCGCCAAGGAGATCGAAGAGCGTATCCTGGAACACGAGAAGGTCGCCGAGGCGACGGTTTTCGGCGTCAGGGATGATATCCTGGGCGAGGCCATCAGGGCCGTGGTCGTGCTCAGGCCCGGTTGTCAGGCGGATGAAAAGGAAATCCAGAGCCACTGCCAAAAGAAGCTTGCGGCCCACCAGATTCCGAAACGCGTGCAGTTCATGGACGCCCTGCCCAAGTACCAGTCCGGCAAAGTCAACAAGATGGCGTTGAAGAACCGGGACTCCTGACCCCCGGGATGAACGACAATGTGCGGAATAGCGGGTTACTTTCATCTCGATGGACCGGCACCGCCCGACCGGGAGTTGATCGCGCGCATGGTCAACGTCATCCGGCACCGGGGTCCGGACGAATTCGGCGCCTATTTCGACAACCGCTGCGCCCTGGGCCAGGCGCGTCTCTCCATTATCGATCTTGAGGGCGGCTCGCAGCCGCTGTGCAACGAGGACGGCTCCGTCTGGGTGACGTACAACGGGGAAATCTTCAACTACATCGAGCTTCGCGAGGACCTCACAAAGCGCGGCCACCGTTTTCGCACAACCTCTGATACCGAGGTTATTGTCCACGCCTACGAAGAGTACGGCCGCAACTGCCTGGATTACTTTAACGGCCAGTTCGCTTTTGCCGTATATGATCGTGCGCGGCAATCGTTGCTGCTGGCCCGCGACCGACTGGGCATTCGCCCGGCCTTCTACACCGTGCACGAGGGCTGTTTCTATTTTGCCTCGGAGATAAAATCGATCTTCTGTAACCCGTCCATTCCCCGCCGGCTGGACCTGAAAGCTCTTGACGAGACGTTCACCTGGTGGACCTCGGCGCCTCCGCGGACGATGTTTGAAAACGTCAACGAACTGGAGGCCGGCACGTTCGTGGAGATCCGCCAGGGGCGGCTCAACGAGGGCCGCTACTGGACCATGGCCTTTCCGACCCGGTTTGACTACCACCGGCCGGTGGCGTCCTATGCCGAGGAATTGCACGCCCTCCTGGTTGACTCCGTTCGATTACGGCTGCGGGCCGATGTTCCGGTCGGAGCGTACCTGTCGGGCGGGCTGGACTCGTCGGTGACCACCGCCCTCGTCCGGCATTTCACGAAGGCGCGCCTGGAAACGTTTTCCGTCACGTTTGAGGATAAGGCGTACGATGAATCCTCGTACCAGGTGCAGATGGCCCGGTATCTGGGCACCGACCACCATACCGTGCACTGCACCTACCGCACTATCGCCGACGCCTTTCCCAGCGTCATCTGGCACACCGAACGGCCCTTGGTACGGACTGCCCCGACGCCGCTGTACCTGCTTTCCGGACTGGTCAGGGATCACAACTTCAAGGTCGTGCTGACGGGTGAGGGCTCCGACGAGATCTTGGGCGGCTACGATATTTTCAAAGAGACCCTGATCCGTTCGTTCTGGGCGAAGAACCCCGACTCACCCTGGAGGCCGTCGTTGCTGCGCCGGCTGTACCCGACCCTTCCCGTCTCCGGCGCCCGTGCCCGGTACTACCTCGAGCAGTTCTACAAGGCAGGCCTCGATCAGCCGGACAGCTATCATTTTTCGCACATTCCCCGGATAAACACGACGTCCAAGATCAAGGGCTTTTTCTCGGCGGAGGCAGGGCAAGCAGTGGCCGGCCACGACGCTACGGCCGTTTTTGGGCGAGGGCTGCCGGACGCCTTTTCGAGCTGGCATCACCTTGCCAAAGCGCAGTATCTGGAGGCCAAATCGCTGCTGGCCGGGTACCTGCTGTCGTCGCAGGGGGACCGGGTCTCAGCGGCCAACTCGGTGGAGGGGAGGTTTCCGTTTCTTGACCACCGGGTAGTGGAGTTTGCAGCCACGATCCCGCCGGGCTACAAGATATTCGGTCTCAATGAGAAATACGTGCTCAAGAAGGCCATGGCGGCGGAGTTGCCGGCCAACATCATAGCCCGCGTCAAACAGCCGTACATGGCGCCGGACTCCAACAGTTTTGTTCAGGATGATTCCCCGGACTGGGTCGGCCAGATGCTCTCGGAGTCGACCGTCGCCCGGGCGGGTATCTTTAATCCGGCGGCCGTGGCCAAGCTGGAAAAGAAATGCCGGCGGCAGGCCGGCACGCACCTGTCGTTCAAGGATAATATGTCCTTTGTCGGCATCCTCTCGACCCAATTGCTGGTGCACCGGTTTATAGATAACTTTGCCATGCCCGCCTGTCCCACGCGTGAAGCCTTTGCCGTCTGGCAGGACGACAGCGCGACCGATGCCGCCGGTCAGAGTCGGGGCAAGGCGCGTTGACGGCAGCAGTCCCCGTTATTCTGATCCACCCCGCCCGGTACCGATGTAGGTGAATCCCAGTGAACGGATCTGCTCGGGATCGTAGATGTTACGGGTGTCGTAAAGATTCGGCGTGCGGATCGTCCGTTCGACACGCGTGAAGTCAAGGTCGCGGAACTCGTTCCACTCCGTCACGATAATGACCAGGTCGCTTCCGGCACATGCCGCGTAGGCATCGTCAAAGCACCGGATACCGGGCAGGGCCCGCCCGGCCTCCTGCATGGCCGCCGGATCGTAGGCGTGAACCGCCGCGCCCTCGGCAAGCAGCGCCCCGGCCAGGTACATAGCCGGGGACTCGCGGATGTCGTCGGTGTCCGGCTTGAACGACAATCCGAGAAGCGTCACGGTCCGGCCGTCGAACGCGCCAAGGACCCGGCGGGCTTTCTCGAGTACGATTTTGCGTTGCCGGGCGTTGACGTCAACGATGGCCTCGGCGATCCTGAAGTCGTAAGCGTTGTCGCGGGCGATTCTGACCAGTGACTTGACGTCCTTGGGGAAACACGACCCGCCGAATCCGGGGCCGGGGTGAAGGAACTTGGGTCCGATCCGCCTGTCCATCCCCAGGGCCACGGCCACGTCATAGACGTCGGCGCCGACGCGGTCGCACAGGTTGGCCACTTCGTTCATGAACGAGACCCGCAGGGCCAGCATGGTATTGGCCGCGTACTTGATGAGTTCGGCGGTTTCATTGGTGGTGTTGACGATCGGCTTCTTCAGAAGGTACAGGGGGCGGTACATGTCCCGCATGATGGCCAGGGCACGTTCCGAATCGCAGCCGAGAATGATCCGGTCGGGACGGAGGAAATCGTTCACGGCCGCTCCCTCGCGGAGGAATTCCGGGTTTGAGACGACGTCGAATTCGATATCGCGCTTGAGGTTGTCTTTGATCAGTTGCCGCAGCATACGAGCCGTCCCCACCGGTACCGTTGATTTGATAGCGATTACTTTGTACTCGGTCATGCACGAGGCGATGGCCGTGCCCACTTCCCTGATCTGCGACAGGTCGGCACGCCCCTCGTTGCCTTCAGGTGTACCCACCGCAAGGAGAACGACCAGGGACCGGTCCACCGCCGCTTCGAGGTCGGTTGAGAAGCTCAGCCGGTTGAGCTTGATATTGCGCTGAATGAGTTCGGACAGCCCGGGTTCGTAGATGGGTATGCGGCCGCCGTTGAGCATGTCAATCTTCTGCCGGTCTTTGTCGACACAGGTTACGTTCGTCCCGAAATCCGCCAGGCAGGTTCCGGCCACAAGGCCGACATATCCGGTGCCGACAACGCAGACGTTCATTGTCTCCCTCGCTTTTCGCAGTACCATTGGGTAAACAGTTTCAGCCCGGTGTCAATGGGCGTAGTGGCGCGAAAGCCGAGCAGTTCCCGGGCCCTGGCCGTGTCGGCGAACGTTCGCCGGACGTCGCCCGGGCGGTCCGGCCGGTGGACGATCTTCGCCTTCTTTCCCAGGTAATGTTCTATCTTTTCGACGAGTTCGGCCAGCGACACGGTTTGCGAGCAGCCGAGGTTGATGATCTGGAAATCGTACTCGGCCGTGCGGCCGGCCAGTATGCCGGCAATGATGTCATCGACGTAAGTGTAGTCCCGGCTGGAACGGCCGTCGCCGAATACCGTAATCTCCTCGCCCCGGTATATCCGGTCGGTGAACAGGTGGATGGCCATCTCGGGACGCTGCCGGGGGCCGTAGACCGTGAACAGGCGCAGGCATGCCGTCTTGATTCCGTACAGGTGATGATACGTGAAGGTCATCAGTTCACCGGCTCGCTTGGTCGCAGCATACGGCGAGATCGGCCGGTCCACCGGATCGGATTCACTGAACGGGACTTTCTCGTTATTGCCGTAAACTGAGGATGACGAGGCAAAAATGAGGTGGGAAACGTCATACGTCCGGCAGGCCTCCAGTATGTTCGCGGTCCCGGTCAGGTTAACCTCCTGGTACAAAGAAGGGTTTTGGATCGACGGCTGCACTCCGGCCATGGCGGCAAGATGAATGACCTGCCGGAAGCCGCCGGCCCGAAAGGTCGCGTTTACCAGCTCCCGGTCCCGGATATCACCTTCGACCAGGGTGTAATGGCCGTAATCCAGATGGGCGGCCATGTTGGTTCGCTTGACGGCGGGATCGTAGAAATCGTTGAAATTATCAAGCACCGTGACGGATTCGCCGTCCGCCAGGAGACGATCTACAAGGTGAGACCCGATAAAGCCGGCACCGCCGGTGACCAGTACGCCAGATGACATCTATGAAGCCTTCCGCCCGAAATGAGAGGCAAATCTAAAGGACTCTCACCGGCTTGTCAATCGGTAATGGCGGCACGGGCCGCGTTACTGGCACACGGGGGTCGGGGAGAAGTCTGAGAACAAGTAATCGATGAGCACCCCCAGGTCGCTGATGTCGACAATGCCGGCGGTGTCTGAGTCAAGGTTGGCCTCGGCGGGGCAGCAAAGGGGCGGGTGGCTGATGAAAAGGTAATCAATAAGGGTCGTCAGATCTCCCACATCGATGACGTGTTTCGGGTCGCAGTCTATATTGCCGGTCAACCCGATACAGCAGGACGGGTCGGGGAGGAACCGGACGGCCACGGGTTCGCCGGTCGCGAAGAAACCGGTCCGGCCGTTCCAGAAGACGGTCGTGTGAAAGGGCAATTGGTAATTACCCGGCAATGTGCTGGTGATTCTCATTTCAAGGCGCACGGTATCCCCCGTGCCGACGTCACCTGAACCCATGCCGGGATCGCCCGGATCATCGACAACCCAGTACCACGTGGTGAAGCCGCTGATAATCGGGTTACCCGCAGCGCGTTGCATCGAGTGTGCTATATCCGTGCCGTTTCGCGTGAGTGAACTGGAGACAATCGTGAACCGGGGGGACAGGTTATCGGAGAAGTACAGCCCGCTGAGGGTAAACGCCTCGCCGTTCGTGAGAATCCGTGCGATCACGAGCGTATCGCCGACCTCCAGCAGCGAAGCGCTGAGCTCGTACCGATGCGAGAGGTTATACCCCGGCGGATGGATTTGCTCGCCTGTCTGCAGGCTCCCCGCCGAGGCACACTGTGCGATCAGCACGAGAACAGGTAACAACATCTTCAACAGCGCTCTCATCATTTATTAAGCGAACACCCGGCCGGTCGTGCCGGTTCCCGTAGGCGCGTGTGACG
Organism: Acidobacteriota bacterium; assembly: GCA_035529075.1. Taxonomy (NCBI): domain Bacteria; kingdom Pseudomonadati; phylum Acidobacteriota; species Acidobacteriota bacterium. Next base: position 88,449 of record DATKXK010000009.1, read on the forward strand.
CGATGAAGCCGTGTGAAGGCGAGCCGTCTGACGGACCCATGGCCGCGAGCTGCCGTCCTTCAGCTGCCCGGTCGGTCAAGCTAAGTTGTTGGCATAAAAGGCGGGTTAGTCCGTGGTGGGGGTGTGTGCAGAGTGATCAGACGGCGCCGGCCGTGCGTCGAGGCTATCTACGCGGGCCTTGACTTCACACGCGGCGAGCGGCCGATCAGGGCGCGAATCAATTCGCTTAGAAAGCCGTAGCCGAGTCCCAGGTGAATGGCAGGGTATATCAGGAGCCCGAGCGGCAGATAAACCAGGCCGTTCCTGACGGCCACCGATGCGGACGCGGCCAGGACGATCAGCAGGTACAGCCCGTACAGGAGAAGAAAGAGATATCCGAACGGGCGGAGAACAATGGAGAGCAGGGGGAGCGCTACCAGTCCGGCTGTAAACAGCACCGGGATCAGGGTCCCCGGTGACAGGGTTTCCGGGTGCTTTCGGGCCAGCCGCATGCGTCCGGTCCCGTACCGGGCCATCTGGCGGAACAGGGCCGACAGTGAGGATCTCGGGTAGTAAAACACCGCCAGTTTCAGGGAGGTGAAGGCCTTAAAACCGGCCTTTGCCACGCGGTAGTTGAATTCGTAGTCCTCGCTGGCGTCAAAGTGCTCATCGAAATAGCCGACCTTCTCAAACACTTCCCGCCTGTACGTGGCGCCCGCGCTGGTCGGATCGACAAGGCACTCCCGGTCAAGATAAATGGTCGAATCCAGCCCGTGCCCGATGGCTGATTTCCTTGCCAGCGAGACCGCCTTCTGAAAGACATTGTTGTGCGGGGTGTCCAGAAACTGCGGCCGGCTGAGGACTGAAACCTCCTTCTCGCCGAGCAACCGGGCGACGTTCTTCAGGAGCTGATCATTGTCGATATACGTGTGGCCGTCGATGTAGGTGATGATGTCGCCAGTGGCGTTTCGGGCGCCGATGTTGCGGGCCGCCGATGACAGGCGTTTCGCGTTGTGCAGCAGCTTCACGCGCGGGTCGGCAGCGGCGATTTGCCGGACCACCTCGGCGGTGCCGTCGTCCGAGTCACCGTCAACGACGAGCACCTCAAGCCGGTCCTGCGGGTAGTCCTGCTCCAGCACGTAACGGACCGTCTGCGCAATGAATTTCTCCTCATTCCGTATGGGAACAACAACCGTGATTGTGGGGTAATCATCCACTGCCGGGTTCCTTTTGAGAGACCGATCCTCGACGCCGACAGTTGGCAGCCGCCGGGCGTGATTATAGTAAAGCCCTCCCACCACGGGTGGTCAAGCAGATAGTTGATGCTGCGGCGCTTCCCGGTGACGGGCCGATTGAGGCGTTTGACTTCTGGCGGAAAACCGGTATTTTCCCTGGCACGTGCTGATGCCGGGAGACCTCGCCGGTCGCCCGGATGACCGCCACCTTAGCGAGGGCTGCCGTGTACCGGTTATTTGTGGCCATAGATTTTCCCGCGTGGATCAACGAGCAGCTCAGGGCGATCTGTTTCGGTTTGCCGAGGGTGCGGTGGGTGACGGAAAGCCAGATGCACCTGACTCTTCGTTTCATAGGCGAGGTCGACGGCGGCGTATTCCGTGACGTCCAGGAGGCGCTCCAGTCGATTGAAGCAGAGCCGTTTTCGGTAACGCTTCAGGGGCTGGGCTTTTTCCCTCCCCGGCGGAACCCAGAGATTCTGTGGGTGGGGGTCGCTTCTAACCCGGTGCTGGTTCGCCTTCGTAACAAAGTCGAATCCACCCTGGTGCGCTCCGGCCTGGCGCCTGAAGGGCGCAAGTTCTCGGCTCACGTGAGGATTGCCACGATTAAAGACACTCCGGCCGGGCGTTTGGCGCAGTATCTTGCGGTCAACAACCTGTTCAAAACTGATCCGTTCAGGGTTGACCGCTTTTCCCTTTACTCCAGTTACCTGGCTTCAGAGGGTGCTATCCATAACCAGGAGGCGGTTTACGAATTGCGCGGCAGGAGGAGCCTGAAGGAATGAAGAGCTTGCGTAAGGAACTGTGGTTCAGCACTCCCACTCGACGAGCCTTTGTGAACATCACCCCCGAGGTCGATAAGTGCGTCAGTGAAAGCGGAGTGCAGGAGGGACTGGTCCTGGTAAACGCCATGCACATCACGGCCTCGGTGTTTATCAACGATGACGAGAAAGGCCTGCACGAGGATTACGAGGCGTGGCTCGAGCAACTTGCGCCCCATGAGCCGGTATCGCGGTACCGGCACAACCTGACCGGCGAGGACAACGGCGACGCCCACCTCAAGCGGCAGGTGATGGGCCGCGAAGTGGTGGTCGCGATCACGGGCGGCGAACTCGACTTCGGTCCCTGGGAGCAGATATTTTACGGGGAATTCGACGGCCGCCGTCGTAAGCGCGTACTGGTGAAGATAATCGGAGAATAGCGAGGAAGCGCCGGCAGAGCTCCCTCGGCGCTGCCGGCGTGAATTCGAAACCGGTAAGTAAGGCAGTAACCACACAGGAAAACCTACCATGATTTTCAGAAAACTACACCGGCCGGCCTGGCTGGGCCTGGTGGTCTCGTGTCTGCTCGCGATCGCTCTGTTACGGGCGGAGCAGTTGACGCCTCCGGCGGCTAAAACCGAACTCACGGCTGACACCATCTTCGATACCGTCCTTACGGACGAGTACTCCTGGTTGCGGGGTAAGGAGAAACCGGAAGTAATCGACTACCTGAAGGCCGAAAACGCATACACGGCAGCGGTCATGAAACACACCGAACCGCTCCAGGAAAAGCTGTACGCGGAGATGAAGGCCCGTATCAAGGAAACCGACCTGTCCGTTCCCGTCAGACACGGCGACTTTTACTACTACGATCGCATGGAAGAAGGCAAGCAGTATCGGATTTACTGCCGCAAGAAGGGTTCGCTTGACGCTCAGGAGCAGGTGCTTCTGGACGTCAATGTGCTTGCCGAAGGCAAGTACTTCATGGATATCGGGCCGTACGCTGTCAGTCCTGACCACTCGCTCCTGGCCTACGGCACGGACGACGACGGCTCTGAACGGTATAGCCTGCGGATCAAGGACCTTGATTCGGGCGAGCTTTACCCGGACGCCATCGAAAACGTCACCAGCGACGTGGTTTGGGCCAACGACAACCAAACGTTGTTCTACACGGTACCGGACGACGCCTGGCGGCCGTACCGTCTGTACCGGCACCGGCTCGGGGCAGATCCTTCTGAAGACACGCTCGTTTATGAGGAGGATGACGACGCCTTCTGGCTGGGCATCGAAAGGACCAAGTCCGACGTATACCTGCTGCTGGAGGCGGGAAGCCAGACCTCGACGGAGATACGCTTTCTCAGGGCGGATGATCCGTACGGCCGGTTTCGACTGATTCATCCCCGGCAACCCAAAATGGAATACGGCGCAGCGCACCACGGTGACCGTTTTTACATCTGGACAAATGAGGAGGCCACGAACTTCAAGCTCCTTTCGGCGCCGGTTGATGATCCCCGAAAAGAAAACTGGGTAGAACTGATCCCCCACCGTGACAGCGTCAAGATTGACGGCGTCGAGATGTTCGCTGACTTCATGGTCGTCTACGAACGCAAGAACGGTTTGAAGGCCATGCGCGTGACGGACCTTGCGGCCGACGAGACTCACTACGTGACGTTTCCCGAGCCGGTGTATACTTTCTACGGTCACGACAATCCTGAATTCAGGAGCGAGACCGTGCGCCTGACCTATACGTCACTGATTACCCCGAATTCAATCTACGACTACAACATGCGCACCAGGGAGCGGGAGCTCAAGAAGCGGAAGGAGGTGTTGGGTGGGTACGATCCCGGTGCCTACGAGTCGAAACGTCTTTTCGCCACGACGTGCGACAGCACGCGTGTCCCCATCTCCCTGGTTTACCGGAAGGGCCTGGTCACGGACGGCGACAATCCGACCCTTCTGTACGGTTACGGGGCGTACGGGATAAGCATGGATCCGTGGTTTTCGACCAATCGCATCAGCTATCTTGACCGGGGGTTTGTCTGGGCCGTTGCCCACGTTCGCGGTGGCGGGGAGATGGGGCGGCGGTGGTACGAGGACGGCCGGTTGTTGAACAAGAAGAACACGTTCACCGACTTCATCGCCTGTGCCGAATACTTGATCGAGCAGAAGTACACGCGACCGGAGAAGCTTGCGGTCGCGGGCGGAAGCGCGGGCGGCTTGTTGATCGGCGCGGTTGTGAACGTGCGATCCGATCTGTTTCAGGCGGTGGTGGCCGACGTTCCGTTCGTCGACATCATGAACACGATGCTGGATGAATCGATTCCGCTGACGGTTATCGAGTATGATGAATGGGGCAACCCGAACGTCGAGGAGTATTTCCGGTACATGTTGTCTTACTCTCCGTACGACAACGTGCGGCCGAAAAACTACCCGAATCTGCTGATAACGGCCGGGATCAACGACACTCGCGTCCACTACTGGGAACCGGCCAAGTGGACGGCCAGGCTGCGCGCCGTGAACACCGGGTCCAACCGCCTTCTGCTGAAGACAAACATGGGAGCCGGCCACAGCGGCGCTTCGGGCAGGTACGACTACTTGAGAGAGATTGCCTTCGAATACGCCTTCGTACTTGACTGCCTCGGCATCACTGAGTGAGATCAACAACGGCGATCGTAACGAAATACGCCCGGCTTCGGCCGGGCGTATTTTTCTCGTCTATGCGGGCGTACGGCAGCCGGGGCGGGGTCGTTACGTCTCCGCCCGCTGCACCTCCAGCGAGACGGAGAGGCGGCTCGGACCGTCGGTGTCAACCGTCACCGGCACGAGGATTCGCACATTGTCGAGCAGACAGACACTTGACTCGCCTTGGCAGTAGTACACGACGGCTTCAAGCGTCAGATCGCTCGTTCCGCTTGCTGTTCGGGCAGGCAGGCTGAAGGGAAAGCTGATGGTTTCCCCGTCGTTGCGGGCGAATTGAACGACATCCTCGTCGCTGGACTGCCAGTGAAGAAGGGTAGGTGCTCCCGGGGCCAGTTTGCAGCCGCCCGGCAGGTTCACATCGACCGTAATTTCCGCGCTTCCCGCGCGCAGCCGGTGGGGAGCCAGCCGGACTATCCGACCCGCGAACCGGGGCGATGACGGGCGCTCGAATCGTTCCAGTCCGGTAAGGACCAGCGTCCGCACCTGCCTGCTTTCCATGTTCAATACGCGTATCTGATGGTTATTGGCGTCGGCGATAAACAGCTCGTCATCCAGAGTTGTGATGCCGCTCGGTTCATTGAAGCGTGCCTCGTCGGCGGGACCGTCGGTCAGACCGTGCTCACCGGTGCCCGCATATGTAGTACTGGTTCGAGTCTCCGGGTCGACGACCTTGACTCTGGCATTGTAGGTGTCAGCGACGTAGAGGAGCCCGTCCTTATATACGACACCAAGGGGGTGCTGGAGCCGCGCCTCTTCCCAGCCACCGTCGACATCACCGAACTCGAAGAGGGCATGGCCGATAATCGTTTCCACAGTGCCATCGGGTGCAATTGAGGCTGACCGTATGGATGAGACTTCACTGTCAGCGAAGTACAATTTCGTGCCGTCCGTCGTAATGCCGCTGGGTTGAGCCAGGGCGGCGTCCGGCAACGGCCCGTCAAGGCGATCCTCGCGGCCTGAGCCGGCGTGCGGCGCTGCTTCCATGGTGTGCAAGTCAGCCACCCAGATTTGATGCGGTCCGGCCATGGCAATAAACAGCTTGCCATCGTGCGCCACGAGATCCCACGGTGAGTTCAGGGCGACCCCGGTGGCGATCCCTCCGACATTTGACCGTCGGGCCTGTTTGCCGGTTCCCAGTACGGTGCGGACTGTTCGCTTTTTCAGATCCGCCGCACGGATAAGGTGGTTTTCCGTGTCGGCAATATACAGAATGTCGCCGACGAGACAGGTCCCCTGTGGGTGGAAGAACGCGGCCTCTTCAAAGGTGCCGTCTCCTGACCCGTTGGAGCCGCTGCCAATGACATCGGCCACCGCACCGGTCCTGTCCGCCACAATGATGCGGTTGTGATTGGAATCGCTTATGAAGAGCCGTTTGCCTCGTGTGTCGGCCTTGACTTTGCCGGGGAAAAGCAGGGCTGTCGGCTCCGTGCCTTCGCCGACGGACAACGGCTCCATTGCGCTCCGTTTCAGTTCGCCTTTCCTGTCGAAGTATTCGACAGCGCGGGCGATGATCCCGTCAAAAGCGTCAAAGACTCCCTCGCCGGAGTGCGAGCCAATGATCCTGCCGTTCGGGTTGATCAAGACCAGCGTCGGCCAGGCACGTGCGCCGTAGCTGTTCCATATCTCGAATCGGTAATCGTTGACTACCGGGTGCGCGATTTCATAGCGTAAGATTGCCTGCCGGATCTGCTCCGTGTCCTGTTCGTTGGCGAACTTGGCGGAATGAACACCGATTACCACCAGTTCGTCGTTGTATTTCTCTTCCAGTTTTCGCAGGTCGGGCAGCACATGCATACAGTTGATGCAGCAAAACGTCCAGAAATCCAGAAGGACCACCTTGCCGCGAAGCTGCTTGAGAGTCAGGGGGTGGTCGGTATTAACCCATTGAAGGTGCGTCGGGAATTCCGGGGCGGTAACGAGCCCTTCCAACTGCTTGTCTGTCATAAACGCGTCTCCGGGGTCTGACTGCTGCTGGGTATGGCCGCCGGTGCACGAGAGAGTTACGATCAGCACCATCCACGCCGGCGCGTACAAGAACCATCGCAGTGTTACAAATCTACCCATGTGTTTCGCTCCAGTGGTTAGGCAGTCCGTAGCCACTGTAATCGGTGCGGGGTCAGATTTGTTCCCTGTCAGGCAGAAGAACGGCCAGGGCGGCGCCCACAATACCGGCATCGTTGCCCATTCGAGCCGGCACGACGTCCGGTTTGACCGTCAGGTACGGTTTGAAGCGGTCGAAATTCTCGCTCACGCCGCCACCGATGATAATCAGATCGGGTGAGATCAGCTTGTCCATCTCCTGAAGGTACAGGTTCACGCGGGTACCCCAGTCTTCCCAGGAGAGGTCGTCGCTTACCCGGATAGACCCGGCGGCCAGGGCTTCGCCCTCGATCCCCTGCGGCAGGTAGACGTGTCCGAACTCGGTGTTGGGGAACAGTCGTCCGTTGTGAAAGAAAGCGCTGCCGATCCCGGTGCCGAGCGTAATCATAAGCACGGTGCCCCCGGCGGCGTGGTTGCGAGTCCGTCCGGCGCCGAAATGCATCTCGGCCAAACCGGCGGCATCAGCGTCGTTGATCACAACCACCGGGCCGCCGGTCAGTGCGGTTAGTTTCTGACGCACGTTTACGTTCAGCCAGGCGCTCGAGACGTTGGCCGCGGAATTCGCTACGCCGTCCCTGACCACTCCCGGGTAGCCGCAGCCGAGGGGTCCGGACCAACCGAAATGGGCCAGTGTCTCGCTTATGGTGGCCATGACGGTTTCGGGTGTCGAGCTTTCGGTGAGCGGCACGCGATACGGTGCGGCCGACAGGGTGCCGGTTCGGACGTCAACCGGTGCGGCCCTGGTTCCGCTGCCGCCGATGTCGACTCCGAGGACACGTGAAAGCAGTGAGTTGTTTGTTTTCATTCTAATCCTATGCGCCTTGCTCCGCATACAAAAAACGGTCACCCGGGAAGGTGACCGTCTGCCGTCATTGGCCGGGTCAGCCTTCGCCCCGCGAGAGTTGACTCTCCATCATGAGCAGTTGTCCGGGCGTTTCGCACTTCTGAACCAGTTCCAGCATCGCCGTAATCGTCGACACTTCCTCCACCTGTTCTTCGACCTTCCAGTCGATGAACTTGCGAGTGGCGTGGTCGTTCTCGGCCACGGCCAAATCGACAATCTCGTGCACCTGCTTGGTTACTTTCAGTTCGTGCTGCTGTGCCGCCTTGATGATCTCCTCGACCGACGCGTACTTCGCCTTGGGTTCGGGCAGTGGCTGGAGAATTACTTCCGCTCCCTGGTCGAGCAGGTAGCCGGCAATCTTCGTGGCATGCCCCTTCTCCTCGTCCGCCTGGGCGAAGAACCACTGGGCGAAACCCTTGAAGCCCATCGATTCGAAAGAATAGGCCATGGCAAGATATGACCAGAAGGCAAAGAACTCGTTTTTGACCTGCTCGTTCAGGCGAGCGGCCATCTTGTCCGAAATCATCTTCATGAGACCTCTCCGTTTTTGCAGTTGTAAAGCGCGATACTAATTGGATAAACCTTGATTGAGTGAAACAGTTCCTAATTTCCATTCCTTGAGCCGAAAAAGCAAGGACATAATCGAGAAGCGCGGTGGCAGTCGGGAGTATCGGCTTCCTGCTACGGAGCAGGAGGAGTCCCCCGGAACGCGGGATCAGGCGGACGCCTACTTGATCAACACCATTTTCTTGGTCTGTACCGCTGTGCCGGTTACCAGGCGGTAGAAGTAAACACCGGAGGTGACCACGTTGCCCGAGGCATTGCAGCCGTCCCACACCACGGAGCTTGTGCCCGCCGGCACGGAGGCAAACACCCACTCGGCGACTTTGCGGCCGAGCACGTTGAAAATAGTCAGGCGAGCCGGGGAACGGTTCGACACGGCAAACTCAATGGTGGTTGAAAGGTTGAAGGGGTTAGGGTAGTTTTGCGCCAACCGAAGGCCGGCCGGCAGCGGAGGCTCGTCGTCCTCCGGCACCGCTGTCATCTGGTCGGCGTAGGCTTTAAGGACATAGATATCCGATCCGCCCGCCGTGTATGAGTATGAATAACCGATCAGGCAGAAAGAGCCTGTCTGGGTTACGAGGTTGCGGCAGAAATCAGAATAGCGGCCTCCGTAGGTCTGTGTCCATACCGGCACTCCGGCCGGGTCGGTTCGAACGACGTAGCAGTCAATCTTACCGTTTCCGAATGACTCGGTCGTTCCCGCAAGAATGTAGCCGCCGTCCGCCGTGCACCGTACGGCGTACGCCCGGTCGTCCTTGGCGCCGCCGTAAGCCTCCTGCCACTGGACGAAACCATCGGCATCGGTTTTCAGCAGGTACGCGTCAGTATAGCCGAGTCCGAAGGAGGCGCTGGCGCCAACAAAGACATACCCATCGTCGGAGGTCCCCTCAACCGAGTAGCCAAAGTCCGCCTTGCTGCCGCCGTACGCCGCGGCCCACAAGGAATCACCGGCAGCGTCGGTTCTCACAACGTAGAGGCTGCTGTACCCTTCGCCGAACGACCCGGTCGAACCGACGGCGATATAGCCTCCCTGCGCGGTCACGCGGACGGCCGAACCCGACTCGCCGCCGGCTCCGCCATAGGTCCGGGTCCACTGAACGTTGCCGTTGGCATCCGTCTTGACCAGGTACAGATCGGCGTATCCGGCACCGGAAGAATTGGTGGTGCCGCAGATGATGTATCCGCCGTCACCGGTTTGACGTACCGAGTGCCCCTCGTCGAGTTCCGTTCCACCGTAAGTTCGCGACCACAGAAGCTCACCCAGCGAATCGAGCCTGATGAGATAAACGTCGCCCTTGCCAAGCCCGTACGACTGAGTGACTCCGACGATAACAAACCCGTTGCCGGCCGCCGGCTGGATATCGAAGCCGTAGTCGGCGGCGGCGCCCCCATAGTGCCGTGTCCAGATCGTGTCCCCGAAGGAGTTGAGCCGCAGGAGGTATATGTCGTGGTCACCGTCACCGAATGAGTAGGTGGCACCCAGGACCGCGTACCCGCCGTCAGGCAGGCTGCACGCGGAGTGGCCCTGTTCGTTGTAGATGCCGCCGTAGTTGGTTGACCAGACGACGCCCTGTGCCTTCACTCCGGAAGCGCCGGCAACAAGCAGGATTGCCGAAACGAGCGTACAAAAGAGCTTTCGGCCGAACGCGGTAATCATCGCCTTAGATCCTATCTGCATGACTGCTGTTCTTTTTTTGAACAGCCTCTGCTACCTGAAGTATCGGCCGGCCGTCGGACTACTTTAGTTTCTTTCGTGATCCAGGTGCTGATTCCCGGCGAGCCGGGCACGGCACTCTCAGAATCTCTCCACAGCGTATAGCGGTCAGCCCACACGGGCCCCCGGACCTGACCGGGCGGAGCCGCTCAGATCCCGACCTAATCCGTTTGCTGTCAATGGGATAGCCCACGCCAGGGCGGGTGGCATCGGCCTTGCTCTGTCACTGTTTCAGGTAGACTGTGGTTCGGATGCAAGAGAGGAGATCGTGATGTCCAGACAGTCTTTGGCGGTGTTGGTGCCGGTCGCAATAGTGTTGGGGCTCGCGGTAGAGCGGGTGCCGGCGCAGGAATCGGCGGCCATCCAGGCTACCGCTTCGGTGACTACCACCTTGTCGATCACCGGGACCCAGAACCTGCGTTTTAACGTGGTTACGCCGGGGATCAACAAAACCGTGGACAAGTCGACCATTGGGCAGGCCGGCGAATGGGCCATCTCGGGAACGGTCAACTCCGAGATAACGCTCAATTTTACGCTGCCGGACTCCCTGCAGCACGCCCTCCAGCCGGTCGGAATGAACATCGGCTTCAACGCCATAGACGCTTCCTTCGATGACGGCACGGGTGGCGGGCAGACGTTGCCCTCGGGGGTCCTGAATCCAAACGGCCCCAGCGCCGAGCGCTTGGGTCCGCTGGGCACGATGACCGTCTGGATCGGCGGCACCGTCTTCCCCGACATTTCCCAGACGGGCGGCAACTACGCCTCCGATGTTGTCCTGACGGTAGCGTACACGGGCAGTTGACGGCGGCCCTGCCGGCGACATCACAGGCCGTTTTTTGGGCGGCGCGGGCGCGCCGAGGCCAATCGGGTATTGACAATATCCGGATTCGCGGTATCTTGAGGTGTACCTGTCTGTTTACACCTCGATACCGTTGTGATTCGAATAAACAGTATATGCCTTTGTGCGGCGGTGGCGATCCTGCTGTTTTTCCCGGCCTTATCCTCGCCGGCCGGGCCTGTGAACGCCGGAGCGTCGGCGGCCATCAGCGCCTCAGCCACGGTGGTGCCGCCACTCGGTTTGATCGTCAGCGAGGCCTCACCGTCTCAGTCCGAAGATGCCGTGGGCCTGATGCCGACTGTCGGGGTTCGGGAATCCGGCACCGGCGCGCTTCTCGTTCGCTTTCCTCCGGGGAGTTCCTGGCTGCTTTGGCTGGAAGCTGACAAACGCCCGGTCCGGTGCTTCCCGAGGGGAGACGCCCCGGAATCGCACGAGTGCAGTCGGCCCGCCCTCAAAGCAGGCTCTGCGGAGGCAGCTGTCGATACGGCGGCTCTTCTCAGGTTGGTACCGCCCGGTACTTCCGACGTTACCGTAACGGTGATCGCCACGGAGAACTGACCGGCCGGCCGAGGCCTGTTAAACCTTGACGTCGTCGTCGCGGCATCGGTAGCTTGCCTTGTGTTTCCGCGCGGTTGGGTTATGAACGTGGGCCGGTGTTTCCTCGGCGTTCTGGTGGTCATGGGGCTGACCACGTCTGATTCGGCCGGTCAGAACGCCACGAGCATCGCCGGTCTCGCTTTCGGCAACGTGTTTCCCGGTGTTCCCAAGGTAGTATCCAAGTACACGGCCGGGGCGGCGGCGGAATTCCTGATAACCGGCACCGCCGGCGACGAGGTTTCGATTGATTTCACTCTCCCGACCTATATGAACATGAACGGCTTCAACATGCAGCTGGTTTTCCAGGACATGGACTGCGCCATGGATTCCAGCGCCTCCCCGGACCAGAGTAATCCGGGGTATGACGATCTTGACCCGTGGGACGTGATTACGTACCGGCTTGGCTCGAGCGGCCTGACCGTCTGGCTGGGGGGCATGCTGGTGCCGAAGATCGGGCAGCCGCCCGGCGATTACTCGGCCGTTATCGTTCTTACCGTGGCCTACACCGGCAGTTGACGATCTCCTTCTCCTTTGGGCTTTGTTCAATCTTGAGGCATACTCTGCCGGTACGCCTGCTTTCTTGCGCCGCCGGGTAATTGAGACTTTCCGGGCGGGCGAATATACAAGGAAAGGCAAGAAAAAGATCGCCTGCGGTTTTTCCTGTAGAACTGACGGAGAGGAAGATGAAAAATAGACATGACCGGAACCGCCGCCTTCGTTCGGTGCTGCTGGTTGCAGCGATCCTGCTGGTGTTCTTCAGCCGGCCCGGTTTTGGGCAGGACGTGGCCAACGGTCAGGCCACGGCAACCGTGCTGGCCGGTCTCGTCGTGACCGCCGTTCAGGACCTTCAGTTCGGAAATGTCCTTCAGGGTGTTGCCAAGTCGACCCCGAACAACGACGACGCCAATTCCGGCATATTCTCCGTGGCCGGTGCCACCGGGGCGGGCATTTCCGTATACCTGACGCTGCCCGATTACATGGCTTTGCCGGACGGTTCCGACCGCATGACAATTGCCTTTTCGAGCACGGATGCCATTGTGGACACGAACGCGACGTCACCGGCGACGGTGGTGGCAGGCGACGGCTGGCTCGATGTCAACCCGCGAGACCTGGGCAGCCTGCCGCCGACCGGCGTAGTCATCGGCAGTGCCACCAGCCAGACGAACCTGTACCTTGGCGGCAGGGTGACGCCCGCTATTGACCAGGCCGCGGGCAACTACGCGGCCGACATTATCTGCACTGTTGCCTACAACGGCACCTGAGCGCTCACACCGCTTGCAGCCTGCAACGGGGAGCGGTCAGGCTCCCCGTTTCCTTTCATCACATCCTTCTAGTTGACTGGTATTGGGCGGGTTACGCTGTGAACTTCCCCGCGTCACACGGGCGAAGTGGGGAGTCCTCCGGGCACCGCCGGTTGAAACAGCGTGGTCTGGCCCGGGTCCCACACGGGTGGCTCGCCGCGTCGCACTCTGCGAAAAAAACCGATTCCCCCTGTTAAGATTCTGAACTGCATGACGATTAAACAACTACACAAATGGCGTAAACAGAAACAGTTCATTCTGTTCGCAGAATGAACATCGGAACGAGGATAGTTATGAGCAAGCTGTCAAGACCGCTATTGATGGCGAGAACTTTCGCACTCCTGGCTGCCGCAGCCGTCTGCCTGGGGCCTGCTGCCGTTTTTGCGCAGGACGTGGCAGTTGGTTCGGCGACGGCGACGGTTCAGGCGGTACTGCAGGTGCAGGCGACGGCAGCGCTCGCTTTTGGCACCGTTTTCCAGGGGATTCCCAAATCCATCGCCAACAGCGCCGCGGATGCCGGGGTGTTTACGATTACCGGGGAGGGGGGTGCAGGTATATCCGTATATATGCAGCTTCCCGACTACCTGGCCACGGCCACCGGTGATGACCGCATGGTCATCTCGTTCGGCACCACCGACGCCTCGGTTGACTCGACCGTTAACGTCAATCCAGCCGCATTCGGAAGTGGTTGGCAGGACGTCGACCCGCACAACTTCCCCAATACCATAACGGTCGGTACTGCGGGACAGAATCAGAGCGCGATTTTCCTCGGGGGCAAAGTGATCCCGTCGGTCGATCAGGCGGCGGGCGCATACTCGGGCGATGTCGTGCTGACCGTGGCTTACAACGGGTCGTAGGCGGTCTAAACCGATGAAAGACACAGCAAACTAAGCGGGTAAACATAACAGTGCGGGGCGGGATCGCCCCAACAGGGAGAAATCTATGAGAACGCATTCACGGATGAGACTGACGGGGCTGCTCCTGGTGGCCGCGGGATTCGTGTTGCTGGCCGTGCCGAACACCGGGCTGGCCCAGGACGTCGCCAACGGTTCGGCGACGGCGACGGTGCAGTCGGCGCTGGTCGTGACGGCTCCCGGTACGTTGACGTTTGGTACCGTATATCAGGGAGTACCGAAGTCGGTCGCCAACAACGTGGCCGAGGCGGGCAGGTTCCTGATCACGGGACAGGGGCTGGCCGGGATCGCCGCGTACATGCAGCTACCGGACTACCTGTCCACCGCGACCGGTGATGACCGGATGGTGATCGCTTTTGGCGCCACCGATGCCTCGATCGACTCAACTGGTAATGTCGATCCCACGACGTTCGGCGTAGGCTGGCAAGACGTCGATCCACACAACCTTCCGGACTGCGTCGTCGGCGGTCTCGGCACCACCAATATTTTCCTGGGAGGTTCCGTCATTCCGTCGGTCGATCAGGCTGCCGGCGCATACACGGCCGACATTATATTGACCGTCGCCTACACGGGGACCTAATTTGAAAATTCAGTCCTGAACTGATAACGACCCATTCGGAACCGGCATGGATTGCCGGTTCCGACCGGGTTGGGAACCTCAACCGTAGCATAGGATGGCCGGACATGAAACCGCTTGAAAGATTGATTCCCCGCAGCACAGCGCCGGGACTGCGGGGATTTGTTGTCTTCTGCCTGATGCTTCTGGTGCCGCTGTTCGACGCGGCGGCCGGAGTTCTGGTCGCGCCAACCATCGTTTTCATATCGAGCAAGCAGCGGACCGGTCGTTTGACCGTTCAGAACCCCACCGACACGCCCAAGGAAATCACGATCAGGTTCAGCTTCGGCTTACCCGTGTCGGACAGCCTCGGCCAGGTACACATAGCCCTTCAGGACAGCGCCGTCACGGACCCGCATTCGGCGCTGGGCTGGGTAAAAGCGTTTCCGCGAAAGCTCATTCTCCCGCCGAGCGGAGAGCAGATCATCCGCTTTGTGGCGAGTCCGCCGGCCGACCTTCCCGAGGGAGAGTACTGGGCCCGGATTGTCGTGCAATCACGCGAAGCAGAAACGGCCGTGCCGCCGGCGAGCGAGGAGGGCATAATCACGACCCGACTCAACATGGTGATGCAGACGGCGATGATGCTGAAGTTCCGGAAGGGAAATCTTGTGTCTCAACTCGAGGTCACGGGAATGGAGGTGCGCCGTGACTCGGGCAACGTCGAGGTTACGGTCGACATGACCAGCCAGGGGAATGCCTCCTACGTGGGGCTGCTAAACTGCCGGCTGCTGGATGCCGACAACCGGGAGTTGAGCAGCCAGTCGGTGCAACTTGCCGTCTACTACAGTCTGCGGCGGCGAGTCTTCCTGCCCGTAACCGGGTCCGATTTCAAGGAACCGTATCACGTGGAACTCGCTATCAGCACCAGGGGCCGCACCGATATTGCGGCCGAGGACATGATCCACGGCAACAATATCATGCTGACCCAAACGCCGGAATAGCGTGGTTTCCGGAACGGCGGTGACGTGCCATGGAACGGCATAGCGCAAGACGAAGACCGGGGGCCGGGATACTGGCGGTAACCGCCGCCGTTCTGTGCCTGGGGGCATCAACGGTGCCGGCGCAGGAACCCTCCTTCGAAGAGATCGTGGTCAGTTTCGAGGTTCCCCGGCTGTTGCAGCAGGACGTCTTCGTGCAGTACGACGGCCGGACCGTCTACCTGCCGGTTGTCGAGATGCTGACCATCCTGGATCTCAGCATTGCCGCCGACTTCACCGAAAAAACCATCTCCGGCTTCGTTATTGACGAGAAGAACCGGTTTCGCATCGACCTGAACACCTTTGAGGTACAGGCACGTGAGGGCGTGTACCATCTGCTGGCCTCCGAGTTTTACATGGGCCGGAGCGATCTCTACGTTCGAGTCGACCTGTTCGAGCAACTGTTCGGTCTGCCCGTGACGTTCGACTTCTCCCTGTTGCGGGTCCTGATGCCCCTAAGCGAGGACCTTCCGGCATACCGCAAGCTTGAACGTCAGGCGAAACGGAAAAAACTCCAGCGCACGAAGGCGGCACTCAATGATGTTCTGAGGCTGGCGCAGGAGCGGGACTACCTCAAGGGTGGCGTCATCGACTGGGTCGTGGGAGCCAATCCGCTCGAACGCGACGGGCAGTACTATGATCTCAGTATGGGCGGCATGGTGCTCGGGGGCGACGCCTACATCGGTATGGCCGGCAATTCGCGAAGTCGTTTTGACACCGATCGTTTCACCGGCCGCTGGCACTACTTTCTTGACAACGGCCCCTATATAACGCAGGTCGATGTCGGGCATGTTTACTCCACCGGCGCCTTCTCCCGCCGCTTCACCGGCGCCGTGGTCACCAACAGGCCGCAGACGCGCCGGAAGTACTTCCAGACGGTCGAGGTATCCGGGTACGCCGGAGAGAGCTGGGAGGTGGAGCTGTACGTCGATCGCACGCTGGTTGATTTCGTGACGGCCGATGCCCGGGGCGAGTATCATTTTACGCTCGACATCTACTACGGTGCTTCGGTAATGGAGCTGCGGATGTACGGTCCGAACGGCGAGATCCGGACGGAAGAGAGGTACGTTCGCATCCCTCATAACCTGATTCCCGACGGCGAAATCGAGTACACGGTAGCCCTGGGCGAGTCGTCGGTGCGCGAGCAGGCTCGCAACTACGCTCAGGCCAGCGCCTACTACGGGGTGTTTAACCGCCTGACCGCCGGGCTGTCCGCCGACCTGCCGGTAGGCAGCGACAATAAGGAAGACGCGCTGGTCGCCGGCGAGGCGGTGCTGCAACTGGCCAACAACCTGACGGTCAACGGCTCGATTTCTCCCTCGAACGTGGTGACCGGCAGTTTCAGCTTCAGCGAGCCGTCCCGGGTCAACCTGAACGGCAGCTTCAGCAAGTACTTCGAGAACCGGTTCCGCAACCCGCTGCAACAGGATTTCCGCCTTCAGTTCGCCTTTTCGGTTCCGTTGCGCATCAGGGACAAGTATTTCGGTGTGCGCTACTTTGTAGCCGCGGACCGATTTCCCTCTCACACTTCGGTGAACATGAATTTCGGCCTGACGGCATCGCTCAGTCCGGTGCAGGTCAACTACATGGGTCGGTACAAGGTGACGAAGTACGGCTGGCGCAGGGCCAGCAACTTTACCAGCCAGTTGCTGATTTCGCCCCGGTTCCTGCGGTGGTGCCGCCCGCAGTTGCGTCTGGACTACGATCACACGGAGAATCTCCTGGCCAAGTACGGGGTATGGATCAGCAAGCGGCTTTTCCGAACGGGGCAACTGACCCTGTCGTACGAGCGCAACGAGATGGCCAAGGCGAACTCCATCATGCTGACCTTCAATTTCTTCAGCGATTTTGCGCACTTCACCACCAGAGTGCTGCACGCCGCCGGCAACCTGAGCATGAATCAGCTTCAGCGCGGCTCCGTCAGGTACGATCAGGACGACCGCAAGCTGCTGTTTGACCGGACCAACGGCGTCGGCTACGGTACGGCCGTGGTGCGACCGTATCTGGACGGCAACTACAACGGCCGCTACGACCTCGGCGAGGAATATCTTACGGGTCTCCGGGCGCGGATTCCCGGGGTGTCCGGAAGGCCGCGCGGAAAGGACCGGGTGTACTATTACGAGCGGCTGCGCCCCTACGACGAATACCTCCTCCAGATCGACGAGTACAGTCTTGATGACCCGCTGCTCAAGCCGACCAACGAGGCCTACCAGGTAACGCTCAATCCCAACGTGGTCACGCCCATCGATGTGCCGTTGGTGATGGCAGGTGAGCTGTCAGGCCAGGTGCGGCGGCGCCTGGAATACGGCGACGCAGGCATCGGCGGCATGAAGCTGATTGTGGTTAACGTCAGCAAAGATATCATGAGCGAAGTGACGACGTTCGCCGACGGCGACTACTACTACCTGGGCTTGCTGCCCGGATCATACCGCGTGTATATCGACCCCGCGCAGCTTGAGAACTACGGCTATATCACACAGCCGGAGGCACGCGAGTTCAAAGTCACCGTGGCGGAGGGTGGCATGTCAGTGGTGAACATCGATTTTCTGCTGCTGCCGAAAACGCAGACTTCCCGGTAGGATTCACACCGATATGAAAAAAGACCGGCCGTATCGCCGGTCTTTTTCGTTGGCATTGTTTCGGAGCGTGCGCGACGGCGCTCAGCTTTCGTCGAGCAGCCGTTCCAGTTCGTCGACCAGTTCGCCGAAGAGCTTGATGGTTCGCTCAACCGGCTCCGGGCTGGTCATGTCGACACCGGCCTGTTTGAGGACTTCGACCGGATACTCCGATGAGCCGGTGGCAAGAAACTGCATGTACTTGTCCAGGACCCCGGGCTTTTCCTCCAGGATGCTCTGCGAGATCATCTGGGCGGCCGCGTAGCTCGTCGCATACTGGTAGACGTAGTACAGGCGGTAGAAGTGGTACAACTTGAGGCACCCCATGTCGTTGTTCTCGCCGATCACGAGGTCGGGACCCTCGTACTTCTGGAAAATGTCCCGGTAGGTTTTGCGAAAGTAGTCCACCGAAACGGCATCGCCGCTTTCAATCCGCTCGTGTATGACGTTCTCGAACTCGGAAAACATCACCTGTGTGAAGAACGTACCCTCAATCTGGTTGATGTAGTAATCCAGGAGGGCGATTTTCTCCTGTTTGTCCCTGGCGTTGGCGATGAGGTACTTCATCAGCACCGCGTCGTTGCACGTCGAGGCGACTTCGGCGGTGAACATCGAATGTCCGTGGTACACGTACGGTTCGGTTCGATTGGTGTAGTAGCTGTGAACGGCGTGACCCATCTCATGGGCCAGGGCGAATATATCATCGAGGGCGCCCGTGAAATTCAGGAGGATGTACGGGTGGGACGTGTACGTTCCCCAACTGTACGCTCCCGATCCCTTTCCTTCAGTCTCGTACCAGTCGACCCACCCGGAGTTGAGGCCGTGTTCCAGGTCGCGGACGTACTGCTCGCCCATCGGCTTGAGTCCGTTGAGAATGATGTCCCGGGCTTCCTCGTAGGTGTACTCTCGTTCGAACTCGGGAACCAGGCGGACCGAGAGGTCGTACGTATACAGCGTGTCGTACCCGAGGATCCGCTTGCGCAGGCTCACCCATTTATGCAGCGGGGCCAGGTTGGCGTTGACGGTCTTGATCAGGTTGTGGAATACGGACACGGGAATGTTGTTGTTGTCCAGTGACATATCAAGGCACGTATTGTATCCGTGGGCTTTTGTAAAGAACAGGTCCTTATCGAGCGACGCCCCCAGGGTGGCGGAAAGCGTGTTGGCGTACTTCATCCATGACTGCTGTGCGGTGTCGTTGGCCTGTCTGCGAAGCTCGCGGTCCGGCTCCCTGAGGAGCTTGTAGTAGCGTCCCCTGGTCAGTTCGATGACGTTGCCCTCGCCGTCGATGACCTTTCCCAGCGTATGGTCGGCGTTGTCGATCATGTTGAAAATTTTTAGCGGCGAGCCGGCCAGGGGCCCGCTCAGCGCGAGGATGGCTTCTTCTTCAGCAGATAGAATGTGTTCCTTAAGCCGCATCTGATCTTCCAGGTAGAACCGGTACGACTCGAGTTCCGGGTTTTGCTGCAGGAACGACTCCAGTTTGGCCTTGTCCAGGGTGAGAATCTCCGGTTCCACGAATGACCTGGCTTCCTCGAACCGGGAATCCATGGCCGAGGCCCGGCCGCCCAGTTCCTGGAACTCGCTTTGCCGGTTGTCCTCGTCCAGTTTCAGGTACGCGTACACGTACAGGTTCGAGATTACGGACGAGAGGCTGTCCGACAACTTAAGGCAGCCCAGAAGCATGTCCGGAGAATCGCCCAGATGACCCTTGTACTGCTCGAAACTCCCGATACGGGACTCGAGCAACGCGTAATCCGCCTCCCAGGCCTCCAGGTTGTCGTACATGTCCTCGACCCGCCACTTGTACTGGTCGTCAATGTCGGATCGCTGCGGCACCGCGCCGGACTGGGCGGCGGCGCTGCCGGCCAGCACCCAGCCAAAGGCCAGGGCCGCAAAAGTGATCATAACCACGGCTGTCACTTGTCTTTGCTTCATGGTGTCTCCCGAGTTACCATATGTTCAGGCTCCTGTTCCCGGTGCGATATCCCGCTGTTGCGGGGCGCCTTGACGGTAGCTAATATACGCCACCTGCTTGGAATTGTTAAATTAAATCTGCGGAGGGCGGAATATGGTAACTTTTGGGACCTCGGTAAGACTTCATGACACGGATGCCGCCGGCCTTCTTTTTTTCGGGCATCAGTTCACGATCGCCCACGACGCATACGAGACGTTCATGGAGCAGATCGGCTGCGGTTTCGCCCGGATCATTCGGGAAGAAGATTTCCTCCTGCCGATTGTGCACGCCGAGGCGGATTACCGGGCCGAGCTGTTTGTGGGTGACCGGCTGACCGTCCGGCTGACGGTTGAAGATGTCGGTGACACGTCGTTCACGCTTGCCTACGATTTGCTGGGCGACGACGGCAAATCTGCCGGCACCGTGAGAACGGTGCACGTGTGCATGGACAAGGCGGGGCGGAAGAAAAAACCGTTGCCTGACGGTCTCCGCCGGGCGCTAACGGCTCACCTGTAGCCGTTTCGGGCGGCCAGCTTCTGCGCCAGGTCGGCGAAGTACCGGCGTCGAGCCTTCAGGCCGGACGACTCGAATTCTTCGGGCCAGGGATAGATCGAGTCCGGGATTTTGAAACGGGGGAGACGCTCGCTGAGGATATGTGTCAGGGCCCGTCGGCCCGCTGGCTCCGGGCGATTGTCCGCCATCCGCACGAACGCGACCGGTCGCGCGCCGAATTCCTGATCGGGGATACCGACCACGATAGCGTCCTGCACGCCGTCGACCGCCATCATAGCCTGCTCTATTTCCTCCGGGTGGATGTTTTCACCTCCGGATATGAACATGTTATCGATGCGACCGTGGATTTCAAGGTAGCCGTCGGTATCGGTCCGGCCCACGTCGCCCGTGGCGAACCAGCCGTCCGGGTCGAACGGGCGGATGATTCGAGAGCGATCGACATATCCCGCGAACAGTGTTTTTCCCCTGACCAATATCTCTCCGCGCTCCGACATCTTCAGATCGCGGTACTCAAGGACCCTGCCGCAGGTCGCGAGCTTTTCCGGAGGATCGTCGCACTGTGTCGTTGTCACCTGCGAGGCCATCTCGGTAAGTCCGTAGCTTGTGAGCACGGGCAGGCCGGATGCCAGCGCATCGTCGATTACCTGCCTCGGGGCGGGGGCGCCGCCGAGCAGGAGGGCCTTCAATTGCAGCGAAGCCTCTCGAAGTTTCTTGCTCTGCCGCGTGAGGCGGTATAGTTGGGTCGGGACCAGCGACAGATGCGTGGCAGCAGTGTTCTCAATGGACTGAGCCAGGTCGTCCCCCGGAGAGGGGATAACCACGGCGCCGCCGCCGAGCAGGACCCGAAAGAGAATGGCCAGCCCGCCCACGTGGTACAGGGGTAACGAGAGAAGCCAGCGGTCGCCCGGGTTGACCGGGATGTTAGCGTTTGAGCCCAGGGCGCTGAAATAGTGATTGCCAAGGCTGTGCAGGACCGCCTTGGGCGGCGCCGAACTGCCCGAGGTAAAGATGATCGTGGCGTCCTGCTCGAGCGTCACGCGGCCAGCCGGCCGGGCCACCCGGACAGGACGTTGCAGCAGGGCCGGCTGGATCTGTCGCGTCGTTGTCGGCACAGCCCGGCCCGCATCTTCGGCAAGGGTCACGACGTATGAGCAGTCAGTGCGTTCGATCAGCTCTCGTGCGGCCGCATTCGGGAGTCGAGCAGGCACCGGACACGCCACGCCACCGGCTTCAATCACGGCCATCAACGATACGACGTACTCAAGCGAATTATCCCCGAGCAGGGCGACGCGCTGCGACGGCTGCATGCCGAGTGCGGTCAGATTGGAGGCGGCACGGCAGACCAGTTCGGAGTACTCGCCGTAGCTTACGGCACGCTCAGCGCTGACCAGGGCGGGAAGGTCATGATATTCCCGGGCTGCACGAGCCGTCAGCGATTTAAAATCACTCATCGGTAATCTCGCGAAGACATTGCGGGTCCGGTCCGACGGCGCCGTCGGGTTCCTGGGGAAGCATCATCCGGCCGGCCGCCACCCGCATGGGGGGTTGCAGCAGGTCCCGGGCAAACCAGCGCGTGGTATCCAGGCCGACCGGGGTGTCGTCATCGTCGAGGGCCGCCGCCAGGTGCGCCAGCACGCGCATGCCGAGGGAGGTTTCGTACGATGAACTGACGACCGGTTTGACGGCAAGACGCTTTGCCTCAACCGCGAAGCGCATGGTTTTTTCGACGCCGCCGAGGATTGTCGGTTTCAGCACTACTGCGGCCGCCTGGAGTCCGCCCAGCTTTTCGGGAGTGATCCCGGCCAGAGTCTCGTCCAGTGCTACTTCGAGGTTTGAGCGCCGGGCAAACATCTGGGTTTCATCGTCGGTGCGGCACGGTTCTTCAAGGTACTCAATGTCACATCCGGTCAATCCCTCGGCGAAAGATATTGCTTCGGCCAGGGACCAGGCGCGGTTGGCATCCAGCCGGACGCGCATGCTGTCCTTTACCAGATCGCAAATGCGCCTGACCAGCGCGATTTCGGTTTCCATCCGGTCATGTCCGACCTTGAGTTTGACCGCCCGGTAGCCGCTTTGCCTGATCTCGGTGACTGCGCGGATGACTTCTTCGGGCGAGCCTGAGACCAGGGCGTTCACGGGCACTGCCTGGTGCCGTGCCGCACCCAGCAGTACGTGAAGCGGCGTCTGCCGCTCGACGGACAGCAGGTCAAGAACCGCCGCCTCAACGCCGAAGCGTGCGGACGGCCAGAGCGCGTATTCCCTGAGCCATTCCTCGAAACTGCCGGCCATCTGCTCGATATCAGGCGGCAAAGTCCGGCCTTGGAGCCTGCTTCTCAGTTCTGCCAGTTGACCCCTGACCTCGTCCAGCGTTTCCCGGCTGAAACCAGGCAGCGGAGAGGCTTCTCCCCAGCCGACCAAACCGCGCTCGCTCGTAAGCCGGATCACGCATCCCTCCCGGTGCGACAGGGTTCTGTCCCGAAGTTTGAGCGGTGCCGTGAGGGGTAGTCGGAAGGTGAAGAGACGGACGGTCCTGATGGTCACAGCAGCCATCCGATCGTAAAGAGAATCGCGTACACGAAAAGGAGTCTTCCCGTGGCGGCCAGAACGTTGTTCAGGACGGGACCGGTGGCATTGACCAGAACAAGCTTTGCCGAAGGAAGAGCGAGCGGCAGGACGAGAAGAGGCAAAAGCGGCCAGGGCATCACCGCCCGTCCCGATGCAAGCACGGCCGGAATCAGGCAGGCGAAGAGAATGGCGAGGACATATTCAAGACGTGCGAACGTGGGTCCAAACCGCACGGCGAGCGTGCGCTTGCCGGAGAGCCGGTCACTGTCGATATCACGGAGATTGTTCACCGTCAGGACCGCGACCGAAAACAGGCCCGGTGCGAGACCGGCCAGAATGACTGGCCAGGTCAGATGCAGCGTCTGGACGTAGTACGTTCCGCCCACGGCCACCGGCCCGAAGAAGACAAGCACGAAGAGGTCGGCAAGACCGGTGTATCCGAGCGGCAGCGGTCCGGCCGTGTACAGGAGGCCGCAGGCGATTGAAATCAAACCTATTGCCACGATCGGCCAGCCGCCGCGATATACAAGGTATGCGCCGGCGAGCACAGCCAGCAGAAAGACAAGAGCGGTGGCCCGCTTCATGACCGACGGGGATACCAGTCCGGCCTGGGTGACTCTAAGGGGGCCTAATCGGTCGGGTCGGTCCGTGCCCTTGGCGTAATCAAAGTAGTCGTTGGCGAGGTTGGTGCCTATCTGGATCATGACGGCCCCGAGCAAGGCGGCAAGCGCCGACGGCAGATGCAACCCGCCGTCCGCGTACGCCATGGCGGTGCCGATGATGACCGGCGAGACGGTCAACCAGAGCGTTTTTGGACGGCTGGCCCTGATCCAGACGTTCAGTCGTGACGGCTGCACGGGCATGGCTTTCCTCACGGGCGGCGCGGGAATTTCGAAAAATCGGGCGGGCGTTTCTCGTTGAAGGCGTTGCGGCCCTCCTGGCCTTCTTCAGACATGTAAAACAGCATGGTGGTGTTTCCGGCCAGTTCCTGCAGGCCCGCCTGGCCATCGCAGTCAGCGTTCAGGGCCGCCTTCAGGCAGCGAATCGCCATCGGTGAGTTAGCCAGAATTTCCCGGCACCATCCGACTGTCTCCTCTTCGAGTTTGTCCAGCGGGACGACGGCATTGACCAGCCCCATTTCCAGCGCCTGTTGAGCGTCATACTGACGGCAGAGGAACCATATCTCACGCGCTTTTTTCTGACCGACCACGCGCGCCAGGTAGCTCGAACCGTAACCGCCGTCGAACGAGCCGACGCGCGGTCCGGTCTGCCCGAAGACGGCGTTATCGGCGGCGATAGTCAGGTCACATATCAGGTGCAGCACGTGGCCGCCGCCGATGGCGTAGCCGGCTACCATCGCGATTACCGGTTTCGGGCATGTGCGTATCTGTCGCTGGAGGTCGAGCACGTTGAGCCGGTGGGTTCCGGACTCGTCCTTGTAGCCGGCCTCGCCGCGTATGCTCTGATCACCGCCGGAACAAAAGGCTTTGGGGCCCTCCCCGGTCAGGATAATCACTCCAATCGCAGCATCTTCACGGGCGTTTTCGAACGCCTCGGACATCTCCTTTACCGTCAGGGGCCTGAACGCATTGCGCACCGCCGGCCGGTTGATCGTGATCTTAGCGATGCCGTCGGCCTTGTGGTATTTGATATCCGTAAAGTTTCCGGCCGCAAGCCAGTTGATGGTGGTCATGGTAACCTCGTCCTTTTACCGGTGGGACCGGACCTCAGTCCCCCGTACTTTTCAGGAAGTCCCTCACTTCACGTATGAATGCCGCCGGTTTCTCGACGTGAACGTTGTGCCCGGCGCCGGGTATGATACGAGATTGCGCGGCAGGGCACAAGTGGGCCATCTCCTCAGCCAGTGCCGAGAACTTTCGATCCTTGCCGCCGGCCAGCAGCAGCAGGGGTGTGCTGCACGCCGATAACCGCTCCCACAGCGAGGGCTGCCTGCCGGTCCCCATCGAGCGAAGCGAGGTAGCCAGCAACACGGGGTCATTCTGCCGCCGCAGTTTGAGCAGGTCGGCACGCCGATCCGGGTAGTCTTCAAGGGTTTTGAACATAGGCTGGCTGTACCAGTGCTCCAGGAAGGCGTCGAGGCCGTCTCGTTCGAGTCTGTCGGCAAGAGAGTTATCGTTGCGTATGCGCTTCTTTCGTTCGGATGCAGTCTTAAGGCCGGGCGAGGATGATTCCAGCACCACGCGGCGGCAGCGATCCGGGCAGGTCAGGGCAAGGTACAGACCGAGGCGGCCGCCCATGGAGTATCCGATGACGTTGACGCTTCCGAGATGGAGGCTGTCAAGCAGGCGCAGGAGAGCGCCCGCGCAGTTCTCCATGGTGAAGTCGTGGCCGGAAGGCCGCGACCTGTTCAACCCGTGACCCGGCAGGTCTGTTACCAGGGGGCGAAAATCATCGCTCAAGGCGTCGGCGACCGGCTGCCAGTCGGCCCGGCTTCCCAGAAAGCCGTGAAGAAACAGTACGACCGGCCGGGAGCTGTCGTTCCCCATCAGAACAAAGGGAAAGGTGTCGACCACGGCATAATCCCTCAAGCGAGGGCTTTGGCGATCTGTTCACGGATACGTTTATGTGTTTCGATTGATTCCTGCCGGTCGGTCATGACTTCGATGAGCCGGGATGCGCCGTCCTCCTGCGCGCCGCGACAGGCTTCGGTAAACGATTGCGCCGAGTCCGGCCGCTCGTACGGTACGTCGTACATCGCCGCGGCCTTTTCAAAGGTGCGGCCGTGCGGCGCCACGAAGAACTCCTCGAAAACGTCAGCATGCTCAGCCACCGGGAGCAGGTCAAACAGCCCTCCGCCGTTGTTGTTAAGTACGATAACCGTGACCGGAGAAGGAGCGGCCCCGAGTAAGGCCAGTGAGTTCAGATCGTGCAGGAGTGCAAGGTCTCCGATCAGGAGCGTGGTCGGCCTGCCGGTGCCCGCGGCAAAGCCGGCGGCACAAGCCACGGTGCCGTCAATTCCGCTCGCTCCGCGGTTGGCCGCGATCGGCACAGAAGCGCCGACAGCGGCATACATATCCATCAGGCGGATCGGCATGCTGTTGGCAAGGAACAGGGCACTGCCGGAACCGAGTTGCCGGCTGATCATGCGCGCCACCGATGGTTCGGTCAGCCGGGGATTCTCATCAAGCTCGTTTTCGACAACCGTCGAGATCGCCAAATCAGTTCGGCTGATCCGGCCCTGCCAGTCTTTGTCCGTTCGGCCGGATGCGGCTGTTGCCAGGGCTTCGCAGAAGGCGTCAATGTCGCACTCGATCCTGCGGGAAACGCGGTGTGCGGGGTCGTAGCGGAAGGGGTGATTGTCGACCAGCACGTACTCCGATGAAGACAGGTCTTCAACATACCGCAGCAGTCTCTTTGACACCATGCGGCCGCCAATCTGCAATACCACCTCAGGACCGAGCATCCGCGCACGGCTCTCTGATCGGAGCAGGAGGTCGTAATGCCGAAGTGCCTGCTTCCCGAAATCTGTCAGTCGCAGTCCCGACCTGATGTCTGGAAGCGTGGGCCATCGCAGCTTCTGTGACAGGCGAGCAACTGCTTCCTGCTCCCGGCTGTTTCGGAGGGACCCGACCAACAGCAGGCCGCGGGCGGTACGGCCGATCGTCTCAGCCAGAGCGGTGACAGCCCCCGAGTCGGGCATTTCCGTCGGGCCCGAATAATCCGAAAACGGCCGCCGGGATTTGTCCCACCGGGCGATGGCAGCCGGTGCATTCCCGGTGCGGCATGCGTCCGGTGATGGTATAAGCGGCTCTCTGAACATGCAGTTCAGGTGCACCGGTCCCGCCGGTGAGCGTCGGGCGCGATAGACCGCCTGATCGATAGTCGTCAGCCAGAAGGCCGGGTCCAGCCTGTCATCCGGGCACGGGAGGTCCGCCTGCCAGCGGACGTAGGGCTGAAACATCTTTGCCTGGTCAATGGTCTGGTTGGCCCCGGTGTCGCGAAGTTCCGGAGGGCGGTCAGCCGTCAGGACGATCATTGGTATCATGTCCAAGGAGGCTTCGATGACGGCGGGCAGGAAGTTCGCGGCCGCCGTACCGGAGGTGCAGATGAGCACGGCCGGTTCCAATCCGGCGCGGGCGTGGCCGAGCGCAAAAAAGCCCGCGCCACGCTCGTCATAGTGTACACAGGCGCGAGCCCGGGTGTTACGCGCCGCCGCAACGGTCAAGGGTGCGCAGCGCATCCCGGGCGCCAGACAGAACTGCGTGACGCCGCACCGGACCAGTTCGTCGATCATGAGCGATGCCGCGAAAGCATTGGCGTTGGCGTTATCCGACTTCATCAGAGGCAATCACTTTCATGAAAGCATCGATCTTGGCTTCGAGTTCATCCCATTCGCTCTCGGCGGTGGACCCCTGAACGATGCCGGCCCCACTGTAAAGCACGAGTCGATTTCGGACGACCAGCCCGGAGCGGATGGCCACTGCGAACTCCGCCTCGTCCGGGCCGATCCAGCCGATGGGGGCCGCGTACCAGCCCCGGTCAAACGGTTCCAGCCGGGCGATCTCCTGTTGCGCGACGGTGGTCGGAAAACCTCCCACCGCCGGTGTGGGATGCAGGACGTTCAGCACGTCACGGTCGGTCACCTCGCTGCGCAGAACACCCTGGAAGCCGGAAAGCAGGTGCTGGACGTGCGCGAGCCTGCGCACGGAAATCTCGTCCTTCGTAACGCTCAGGCAGACCTTCTCGAGGGCGTCCCTGATCGCATCGGCTACGAAGCGGTGCTCGCGCTGTTCCTTGTCTGAACCCATGAGTTCCCCGGCCAGGGCATCGTCCTGGACACGCGATTCACCGCGCCGTCGAGTCGCGGCAAGGGCTTCGCTGACGATATCGCGGCCGGACCGGCGGTAAAGCAGTTCCGGAGAGGCACCGATGAACGCCGTTTCCAGAGCCGGTTGCATTCCGAAAAGGAAGCAGTCTGCAGTCGCCTCTCGCAGACGGCGCAGCAGCGCCCAGCAATCGGGCGGAGACTCGAATGAAAAGGTCGATCTTCGGGCCAGCACCAGTTTTTCCAGTCGGCCCCGGGAAAACGAATCGAGCACTCGCCGGACACTCTTTTCCCAGCCCGACCATTCCGGGACATCGGCTCGCCAAAGGGGCGAAGTGGGACGGGCCGAGGGTGCCGAACCCGGAAACGCCATCCGGCGCAATTGAGTGACGATCTGTTCTTCCGCGGCATCGTCGCGCCCCGAGGCGACGATGTTGCACGCGAGTCGGCTCTGAGCGGATTGTGTAATCAGCTCGAAGCGTGGCAACACGAACCAGCCAGCCTCGTAGGGAGCCCAGTCCGGATCCACCTTATCGCGGGCCGGGCCGAACCGCATGGCACCGAAATAGCGGCTGTTGCGGCTGCCTGCCGGTATGGTCTGCCGGATGTGGTTGATGGCTTCGGCCGTTCCATTCGGGCTTTGGACGCGGAGGTCTTCGGCTGCACCAACGCCCGCCGTTTCAACGCGGCCGTCCCGATCACGCCAGTAGACCTTCCGGGCGTCAGGCTGGGCGGCCAGCCAGGACAGGGCATCGGTGCTCTCGATTTCAGCCTCAACGCGCAGGAGCCCGCCATCCGGAGCTACCTGGCGGCATGCGCGTGCTATTTCTTCGGCCAGTCGGTCAACGGCCTCGTCGGACCGTGCCGCGCCCCTGAATCTGACCCGGTACCTCACGACTTGTCTCCCCGATAGACGGAAACGATACCGGCCGTGAGTGGTTCTGCTGCCACGTTAGAGAAGCCGGCTCTTTGCATCAGTGCGCAGAACTGCTCTCCGTGAGGAAAAGTCTCGATGGTTTCGTTGAGATATCGGTAGGCGTGCGGATGACCTGCGATAATGCGACCCAGTCCCGGAAGTACGTGCCGGAGATAGAACAGATACACCGAACGGACGATCCGATTGGCCGGCAGTGAGAACTCCAGGATCAACGCGCGCCCGCCTTTTCTGAGGACTCGGAGCATCTCGTGCAGGGCGTGCTCGACATCGGAGACGTTCCTGATGCCGAAGGAAATCGTCACGCAGTCGAAGGAATTGTCTTCAAAGGGGATGTCCTCGGCGTCGCCCGTCCGGACCGAGAGGTGTTCGGTCAGCCCGCGGGCCTCGATCTTAGTTCGGCCGATTGCGAGCATGTTCTGAGCGAGGTCCAGACCAACACCTGAGGTCACCCGGCCGGAATCATACAAAGCCAGGAGCTGATCGGCGGTGCCGGTGGCCAGGTCCAGCGCTTGCAGACAGCCGGTTTCTCCAAGCATTTCGGCCACGTGCCGCCGCCAGGCTACGTCCCGGTAAGCGGAGAGAAAATGGTTCAGAAAGTCGTACCGGTGCGCGATGCGGTCAAACATCACCCAGACCCGACGCCGTGAAGGAGCCTCAGGTGGTGTGGATGTGGTCTCCATGCGAAATTGTCGCGAGCGAGGCATTGCTTTTTCCCCAGGCGTCTTGGCCACAGTTTTCCTGCGTAGCGAAGGCTGCCCTGCCGAATATAACGGATTGGCCTGGGGATACAAGCGTCTTGGGGTGCCTAAGCGGCGCGGGACGGTGCACCGACGAAAAAACCCCTCCGGTGGGTCCGGAAGGGTCATGTCAGGTCATGCCGTGACGTCTGCTCAGGCGTAAATCTCCTTTTCGTTGCATTCGCACACCCCGGTATTGACTGAACGGAACTTCCAGGCCCCGCTCTGGCTCTTAACCGCCTTGACGTGTCTGACGTACTTGACTTCCTTCTTGCATACCGGACAGAGATGGTGCTCCGTCTTTCTATGTAACTTATCAGCAAACGTCTGTTTCTTGGCCATTTGAGAAGACCTCCTCTATTTCAAGTTCCTCATCGGCTTCCTTGAGTGCGGTCAATTCCCGTTGCACTGCAAGGAGCAATCGAGTCGACTCCCGTAGCAGGGCGAATTCCCGATCCTGCTGATAACCGGGCGCCGCCTTTGCGAACAGGTCAGCGGCAGTGCGGTAGTCCTTTCGTTTGAGAGCCTGCAGGGCCAGCCGGTACGCCTTTTCCGACGGGTTAGACATGAGAGCCGCCCCCTCGGAACAGGCTTTCAGCTTCTCTGAGCCGCTTAACGTAGGGTTCAACCTTGTAACTGCTCTGCTTCAGGTAATATATGATCAGCGCGGACAAAAGCAAGGCCTCTCTGCTGCCCTGCAGGCTGGCCGCCTTAAGGGCATCATCGAGCGCGCTGAGCAGGTGCTGCTTTCGTCCGGAGATATCGGCGAACAGCCGGGAAATCCGGTCCAGCACGTGACCAAACGGCGCGATAGTATCGCCCTCGGCCGCCGCGTGAGCAGCCTCCGGCCCGCGCTTCAGGACAAGTTTCTGCCTGCCTACGCCTGCGTGCTCACTCCATCGCGTGATTTCACCCGCAATCTTTTCCGTTGCGGGCGAGGATTGGGGGAAAGCGTGGATCTGTCGCTGGATCTGCGCAAGCATATCGGTGACCTGATCATGCACTGCGGGCTGGAGATCGTCGCGATCGAGCCAATCCCTGTGTTCGGCAAACCAGTTGCCGATTTCATCGGTCAGGTCTTCGCCCCCGACGAACCGCCTGGTGATGCCGTCCAGCCGATTGAGCCCCTCGGACAACCGGATGCGATCGTGACTCAAAGCGACCGCCTGCTCAAGAAAGGAAGCCAGAAGCGATTCCAGAGACTTCAGTGTATCGACGTGACTCACTCTGCTTCTCCCACAACGGTCCTGGTGATGGTGCGCGGTGCCGTGCGGTCAGACCGCTTCTGGGTAAGGTAGGCGTCAAACAGCCCGGACAGGCGATTGACCATTTTATCGAGGTCTCCGGACGGAGATTCCTCTTTCTTCTCGATCTGCGTGAGGAGACCGGCCAGCTTCAGCTGAGCCAGCCTCTTGAGCGTATCCTCGCGGCTGATTCCGCTCCGCTCGCAGATCTGATTGACGGTCCGGCGGCCGTCCGTAAGGGCCATGACGTTCCACTCGTCGGCGTGGAGGGTCACAGCGCGGGCCCGGCCGCCCTGGGACGCGGAGATGACGTAGACGGCCTCGAAATCCGGCAGCGTCTCGCGAATCAGGTTCCATTCGTCCAGGCGGCGCAACCCCTCGAGTATCACGTTCTCAACGGACAGGCGCACCGTGACTTCCTCGTCCGTCGGAAACTGGTCCTCGTAGAACTTGAAGGAGCCGTTCTGCCAGGAGAGCAGTGAGTAGAGCAGCTCTTCCACCTGCTTCCTGACGACGGTCTCCAGGTCGGCCCGGTCGATGAATCCCCGGTTGACGAGAATTTCGCCGAGGCGCTTGGTGTTTTCCGTTTTGGCCTGAATGTTTACGGCCTCGTCGAGCTGTTCGGCTGTAAGCAGACCGCGTTCCCTCAGGGCCTGGCCCAGGTGAAAAGTCTGGCGCGGACCGTAGCCATAGACGACCTCTCCCTTGTCAAAGTACATCATGACAATGGAGTCGTCCTTTTGAATGCCCAACGTACCCGACTTACGGCTGGCCGCAATCAACTGAAGGATTTCCGGTAGCGTAAACTTCTCGATATTGCCTTGAAGGTCCAGATCCATGATCATTCCTGCCGGCTTATAGAAAATTCGATAATTGGTCAACTCGTATGTTCAGTGAACTCGGCCCCTGCGTCGGTCAAACTCGTACTTCCTGAAACCTGCTTCCTGGCAAGAGGTTATCCGGGCTTTGGTCGTTGAGCAAACATACGCCATACCTATTGAGAAAGTCAATACTGAACTTGTCTCAGAGGTTTTTTGTTCGGGCAGACTGCGCGGCGACCTGACTGACGCCGGTCCTCGCAGACGGAGTTTTTGGTCGAGAAATGCGGAATGGATTGCTATACTCCGGCAGCCGTAACAACCGGTGGACAACAACTGATCGACAGATGAAAACGCAGATCCGTATCGACAAAATACGCGTAACGGTGGGGAAGTACCGGATAAAGATCAGCACCCTGGACGAGCCGCTGACGTTTACGCGCGAGATTGTCGAAAAGTACGGCCTGAAAGAAGGCACTGTAATCACCGTCCCGCAGCTTGAGCAGCTCAAGAGCGAGGCAGAGTGGTCGGCCTGTGATTGTGAGGTGGCCCGGTTGCTGGCGTTGCGCGAGCACTCGGTCGGTGAGATCAAGGTCAAGCTCACCCGCAAGCGGTTTGACCGAGAGCTTATCGAGCGCATCGTTGAAAGGTACCGGCGGAAGGGGCTGCTGGATGATGCGCACTTTGCATGGACGGTCGCGCGGAGCGTCCTGGAACGGCGCCCCGCCGGGCGTTCGTACCTGGTCGCTTACCTGCGGCGCAAGCGGATTGAGCGCGTTCTGGCGGAACGGACGGTTGACATGATGCTGGCGGGACGGGACGATGCAGACCTGGCGGCCGAGGCGCTGAGAAGGCGGTGGTCCCACTTCAGCCAGTTTGACCTTGAAACGGCCCGTCGGAAGGCGTATAATTATCTCTCCCGTCGGGGCATAGGCTACGAGGCCTCCAAGGCGGCGTTTGAATTACTGTGCAAGGCGCAAGAAGAAGGTAGTGACGATTAGAACCGCAGACGTCAGACAGTCGTTTATCGAATACTTCCGGACAAGAGATCACAAACTGGTAGAGTCCTCGCCGGTGGTTCCGTTCGATGATCCCACCATCCTGTTTGCCAACGCCGGCATGAACCAGTTCAAGGACGTGTTTACCGGAAGGCAGAAGGCTCGGTTCAAGCGGGCCGTCTCCGTGCAGAAGTGCATTCGTGCCGGGGGCAAACACAACGACCTGGACAACGTCGGTTTCACCGCCAGGCACCACACCTTCTTTGAAATGCTCGGCAATTTCTCTTTCGGCGACTACTTCAAGGAAGATGCCATAGCCTACGCCTGGGAGTGGGTGACCAGGGACCTCGGCTTGCCCAAAGACAGGCTTTACGCGACCGTATACGAGGAGGATGACGAGGCCTTTGCGTTGTGGGAACGGATCGCCCCAGAGTTGAAAAGCGGCCGCGTAATGCGCTTCGGCAAGAAGGACAACTACTGGTCGATGGGCGACGTCGGTCCGTGCGGACCGTGCTCCGAAGTTCACTTTGATCGCGGTGAGCGCTTCGGCACGGGACCCAACGATGTCATCAACGGCGAAACCGAGCGCTTCGTGGAACTCTGGAACCTGGTCTTCATGCAGTACGACCAGGCGCCCGACGGAACTCTG
This sequence comes from Acidobacteriota bacterium, assembly GCA_035529075.1. Lineage (NCBI taxonomy): Bacteria > Pseudomonadati > Acidobacteriota > Acidobacteriota bacterium. The sequence continues at coordinate 121,405 of DATKXK010000009.1, forward strand.
GTTGACCTGCCCAGGCCGTCGGTCGACACCGGGGCCGGGCTGGAACGGATTGCCGCCGTCGTCCAGGACGCGGACAGCAACTACGGCATTGACATTTTCCGGCACCTGATCGAAGCCATATCCGATATCACCGGCTCGGCCTACGCCGAGCACGTGGCCTCGCACCACGTCATCGCCGACCACATCCGTGCCCTGGCCTTCTCCATAGCCGACGGGGCCGGCATTTCAAACGAAGGGCGCGGCTACGTCCTGCGCCGCATCCTCCGCCGAGCCGCCCGGCACGGCCGCAATCTCGGCGCCCATGAACCGTTCATTTACCGGCTCGTGCCGGTGCTGGTCGACGAGATGGGCGAGGCCTATCCCGAGCTGCGGCAGAAACAGGATCACCTGATGAACGTGATCAGGACCGAGGAGGAATCATTCAACCGTACGCTCGAGACGGGCCTTGATCTGTTTGGCGGGATTGCGAAGAAAGTCACGGCCGGCGGCGGGACCGTGGTTGACGGGCGTGACGTCTTCCGCCTGTACGACACCTACGGTTTTCCGTACGACCTGACGGAAATACTCGCGGCCGAGCAGGGACTGACGCTCGATCAGGCACGTTTTGACGACGCCATGCGGGAGCAGCAGGAACGATCCCGCGCCCTGGGCAGGTTTGAGTCGCAGTCGTACGTGATTCTGGACCGCCTCGAGAAAGAAAAGCTCGACATCAAGGCCACCGCTTTCGTGCGAGGTTCGCTGTCCAGTCCCGCCGTTGTGAGGAAAGTCTACCGATCGGTCGGGGAGGCAGCCGACAGCACAGAGGTCCCTCACGTTTTTCTGATTCTCGACAGAACGCCGTTTTATGCCGAGGCCGGCGGTCAGATCAGTGATGCGGGCATCATTCGCGCCGACGGCGCCGAGCTTACGGTGGAATCAATCATCCTCTACCGGGATCTGTACGTCCACGAGGGGGTGGTGACGCACGGTTCCCCCGAGGACTTTCGAGAGGGCGCAGAAGTAACGGCCGAGGTGGACCTGGAACGCCGGTGGGATATCCAGCGGAACCACACGGCCACGCACCTGGCGCACGCCGCGCTGCGAAAGGTTCTCGGCGATCACGTCAGGCAATCCGGTTCTTATGTCGGCCCGGACCGTCTGCGTTTCGACTTTTCGCACCACCAGCCGTTGACGGCAGCGGAGACAGCCGAGGTCGAGCGGATTGTCAACGATACGATCCTGCGGGGGCACGACGTGTGCACCGAGGAGATGGACGTTGAAAGCGCACGAAAAAGCGGCGCCATGGCCCTGTTCGGTGAGAAATACGGCGAACGGGTGCGCGTCGTGCAGGTGCCCGGATTTTCCCGGGAGCTGTGCGGAGGCACGCACGTACAGAATGTCAGTCAGATCGGACCGTTCTTTGTCGCGCAGGAAACGGGCGTAGCCTCGGGCGTACGTCGTCTCGAGGCCATAACCGGTCGCCAGGCGCAGGTCTACATGCTTGAGGCCAAGAGATTCCGCAGCGAGGTAGGTCTGCTGGTCGGCCGTCCCGAATCGGAGGCCCTGATGGGCGTTGAGCAGCTTAAAGAGACGAACGCGGCACTGCAAAAAGAGTTGAAGAAGACCAAAGCGGCGATGTTTTCCGGAGAAGGTAATTCCGTGGGCAGGCAGACGATGATCGGTGCGGTGCAATTCGTGACGCACGATTTCGGCGCGACCGACCGGGATACCATGGGCGCCTGGATTGACAGGCAGAAGGCCGACCATCGGCCCGTCGTCGCGGTCGGGCTCGGGGAGATCGAAGGGAAACTGACCGTCATAGCGGCGGCGAGCGGCGCGGCCGTGAAGGATCATAAACTGCACGTGGGCAACCTGGCCGGAAAGGTTCTGCCCGCGTTCGGCGGGCGTGGCGGCGGGAAACCGTCCTTTGCCCAGGGAGGGGTGGCTCCTGAAACAACCCCGGATGAGCTGTTCAAGGCCGTCGAGGCTTATCTGACCGATGCCACGGGGGGAACAAGTGGGTAAGGTCTACGATTCTCTCCTGGTGGCCAGGGAAAGACGCGGAGGATGTTTCTTCGTGCTTATAGATCCGGAGCGGATGGGGGAGGAGAAATGCCGGGCCCTGTGCGAGGCGGCCGCCGACTGCGGTGTGGACGCGATTCTTGTCGGCACGTCGTTCATGCTTGGCTCGCGTTTCGAGGACGCCGTTCGGCTGGTCAAGACGGCGACGTCGCTTCCGGTGATCATTTTCCCCGGCTCCTTCACGCAGGTCACGGCGGCGGCCGACGCCGTCCTGTTCACGTCACTGCTGTCGGGGCGCAACCCGCAGTACCTTATCGGCGAGCAGGTGAGAGCCGCACCGTTGGTGAAGCAGGCCGGGATTGAGGTTATTCCGACCGGTTACATGCTGATCGAGTCAGGGCCGCTTACGTCCGTCCAGTTTATCTCCGGGACGATGCCGATTCCTCGAAACAAACCGGACATAGCCTGCGCTCACGCCCTGGCGGCACAGTATCTGGGCATGAAAATCGTCTACCTGGAGGCCGGGTCCGGCGCCCGGCAGACCGTCCCGGTGGAAATGGTTCGCGCGGTCTCGTCGTACGTTGATATCCCCGTCATGGTCGGCGGGGGATTGCAGTCGGCTGAAGACTGTGCGGCCAGAGTAGAAGCCGGGGCCTCCAACATCGTCATGGGAACGCGGTTCGAGCGCGATGAGAGTTACAGTTGCCTTCGCGAGCTGGCCGCGGCCAGCCATCCCAGGGAGTTAATCGGCGTATGAAACAGGAAGATAAGCTGCTTCACCTCATACAACTGGCTAAGGAGACATCAGTACTGCGTCAAGCGGTCGTCGAGCAACTTGGCAGCAGCCTGGTGGACACGGCGAACCTGATCTCCGGCGTGATCGGGGCGGGCGGCAAGCTGCTACTGGCCGGCAACGGCGGGTCGGCGGCCCAGGCCTCGCATTTCGCGGCCGAACTGGTCGTGCGCCTGACCGCCGAGCGCAACCGTCAGGCCCTGCCGGCCGTGGCCCTGTGCGTTGACCCTTCCGTCATGACCGCCTCGGGCAACGATTTCGGTTTCGAACACGTGTTTTCCCGGCAGGTCGAAGGCCTGGGCAACAGGGGAGACATGCTGATCATCCTGTCTACCTCCGGTAATTCACGGAATCTCGTGAAGGCGGCACGGACCGCCCGTGAAAAGGGGCTCATCACGGTGGCGCTGCTCGGGGGCACGGGCGGAAAACTCGGCGGCATGGTGGAGCGCTCCCTGGTGGTACCGCACGCCGCAACTCAGCGCGTACAGGAGGAACACCAGTTCATCATCCACGTCCTCGTGGAGCTGGTGGAAGAGGATCTCTGTGCATGAGGTTACGCGTCTCACGGTATCTTCGCCCGGTTCTCCTGTTCCTGTTCGCTGTCTTCGCTTTCTTCTCGGCCTCTTCCATTGCGGTGGCGCAATCGGCGTTTGGCCTTGCGCTGATCTGTTTCGTCATCCTGGCGATCTCCGAGCGACATAACCCGTTTGTCGGACCGCTTCGCTGGTTTTACCTGCTGGTCGGCATCTATGTGGCCTGGCTTTTTCTTTCGGCTGCGTTCAGCGACACCCCGCTGCAGTCGATGCTGAACCTCAGGGAAGAATGGCTCTTTCTCATCATCCCCGTGGGCATCTATATGTTTCAGGATGAACGCCGCGGTGACCGGTTGATACTTGTCCTTATGGCCGGCGTGACGCTTGCTTCTCTGAACGGAATCGTGCAGCGATTCACGGGCGTGGACTGGATTCTCGGACGGCAGCTTCATACGGTGGGAGAGGATTTTCGATCCTGCGGGTTTTTCTCGTATCCGCTGACGTACGGGAACTACATGGCCACGGCGGCGCTCTTTTGCCTGGGGTATGCGCTTTCGTCCTTTGGCCGGTCACGCGGCTGGCGACGGGCTTTCCTGGTGACAGTCGCCCTGCTGGCGTTGCTGGCCACGGCGCTGGCTAACAGCCGGGGTCCGATCCTGGCCCTGGGAGTCGGTCTGCTCGTGTTCGGCGTCGTGCTGCACAAGGCGCGCTATGCCCTGGTCACGCTGCTGGTGGCCGTCATGGTCTGGGTGGCGGCGTCACCGGACATCGCGGCGCAGTTTCGGGAACGTCTGCGCACCGATGTGCAGCTGGAGAACGTGGGCGGGCGGCTGTTCATCTGGAACAATTCCCTCAAAATTATTCGCGACCACCCGGTGACCGGGATCGGGCGCGGCAATTTTGAATTGGAATACGCGCGTCTTCTCCCCGATGACATCAGTGACGACTACAAACTGACCCATGCCCATTGTGACGTGCTTGACATTGCAGCGACGGCCGGTATTCCCGGCACGGCGTTTTACATCGCGCTGTGGTGTTTCACGATGGTATTTCTCTGGCGAGGGATTCGCTCAAAGCGCCTTTCGGAACGATATCGCGGCTTCTGCCTGGCCGCGTTCCTGGCCTCGGCGGCGTTTTTCGTAACCTCGCTGACCGAGGCTACGTTTGCGGACGAAGAGGTTCGGCAGTTGCTGATGTTCACCTGGGCTGCCGGGTTGTCCGGCCGGTATGAAGGTCGGGCGGAGTGCGATCTGTGACCAGGACGGATGACATCGGCGTGTTTCTCGACAGGGCGCCGGCTGTTTTTTTTGCGCTTTTCCTGTTTTGTTCGGCCTTCTCCATCGTGCTATCCCAGGTTGCCCTGGGCTTGGCGCTGGGGGCATTCGTGGTCATCGCCCTGCAGAAGCGGTATCAGCCCTTCGTGGGTTGGCTGGGCTACTTCTGGGCGGCGGCCGCCCTGTGGGCAGGCTGGTTATGCATCTCCTCGATATTGGGCCCCGCGCCGTTGCGATCGCTGCTCATGTGCCGCCAGGAGTGGCTGTTCTCGGTGGTCGTGATAGGAGTCTTTCTGTTTCGGCGAGCCCGTCACGGACCGATGCTCATGGTCAGTCTTGCGGCCGGAGTCATTCTGATATCACTGTATGGCCTGATCCAGTTCTTTACCGGCGTGACCTGGTTCTCATCCTGCCCGCCGGTGCCGGCTCCCGTGTTTGGCTACAGGTTGACCGGCACCTTTGCCGGCAATGTAACGTTCGGAAACTACTTCGCGGTGGCCTCAGCCGGGCTGCTCGGTTACGCCATGTCCTCCGGTGTTCGCGATTCGCGCCTGCATTGGAGGGTTGTCCTGGCTGCGGGCATCATGGGCGGTCTGGTGACGATCCTGAGTTTCAGCAGGAGCGCCATCGCCGCTCTCGTGGGCAGCGTTGTGATCATGCTTGCCGTTATCGGACATCGACGCTGGAAGCTGTCGGTAGCGGTTGTCATCATCCTGCTGGCCTCTCTCGTGTTCATTCCCGGAGTGGGGGACAGGTTTGTGGGTCACTTCAGCCGGGATTTCGGCGGAAGGTTTGAAGGCGGACGAGTCTTCATCTGGAAGACGTCGCTGAAAGTGATTGCGGAAAACCCCTTGACCGGAGTGGGGGCGTCCAACTTTCAGGAGGCCTACGCCGGTCACCTGCGACCGGACGTCAGTCCTATACGCCGGATCACGCACGCTCACAACGACTTTCTTCACGCCGCCGCCATCGCCGGACTGCCCGGTTCCCTGGCTTTCACCCTGCTCTGGCTGGCCGCCCTGGGTTATCTGAGTGTCGGGTACGTACGCTGTCGGCGTCACGGCCCGGCGGAACGGCTTCCGTATCTGGCCGCGGCGCTGGGAGCGTCACTCTGTTTTCTCGGAACGTCCATGTACCACGGCACTTTTGCCGACGAGGAGGTTCGCCAGCTGCTGATGTTCTTCTGGGGGGGTGGACTGGCGGCGTTTTGCTATGGACGGCGTGCCGCGCCTCCCGTCGGGTCCTGACAAACGCCTTGACAAATGGAGAAACAGCCGTTATCTCGGCTTTGTCTATGGCAGCTAAGAAGAAAGAAACACCAGCCGGCTCGGATCGGACCTTCGAGTGGCCCTTCGGCAAGAAGAACTATGTTCTGTTTGTGGTGGCCATGGTGATAATCATCGCCGGGTTCATCGCTCTGGGCCAGGGGTCGATCACGCTGGCACCCATTCTGCTCGTGCTTGGCTACGGTCTGGTTCCCTTTGCCATCATGGCCAAGGGAAAACGGGAAGAAAGGGAGCCGCAAGCCGGCGATTCTCCGGTCGAGTGAGGGCGCCGGCGGCCGGCGGCTGAACGCAGGAGTCGGGCACGGACGTGCCGGCGGACTTGACCGGGACCGCTCATCGGGCCGCGAGGGAGGTTCGGGCGGGACGGTGTGCCGGTTCGGCCGAAGCGTTATTGGCTTGATATTTCAAAGTTCTTGGGTATATTATCGGTCGCCGTCCGGCCGAGCCAGTTGACGCCGACGAGTATGCCTTGCGGGCGGTTAGCTCAGTTGGTTAGAGCACCTGCTTTACACGCAGGGGGTCACTGGTTCGAATCCAGTACCGCCCAGGTTTTGGGTGGCCTGTTCGGGGCCGGCGGTCGGTCCGGCTTTCAGAGAGAGGCCGGATTGTCGATACAGTAGAAAGTAGCGACGGGGTTGTAGTTCAGTTGGTTAGAACGCCTGCCTGTCACGCAGGAGGCCGCGAGTTCGAGTCTCGTCAACCCCGCCATTGAAGTTTGGCCTGCCTTTTGGCAGGTTTTTTTATTGATAGCTAATCCATAAATACATAGAACATAAATATGAAATAGGCAGGAGCGCAGAGCGACTCCCCTACTCAGGCTAATAAGGATGTAGACAGATTGCTCGAAGTAACATCGTTGAAAGAAGAACATCTTGATGACGTGCCCCCGGTTGTTGTACCACTTCCTAAGTTAGTCCTATCATAACATTTTTGTCAAGCTGGTTGGGTGGTTGAATCGCTTCGGGAGCCGGCGGACGATACCTGAGCGAACTGTGCGGACGCCTGGTGTTGTAGTG